>CATLDS010000001.1 GCA_949902685.1 uncultured Christensenellaceae bacterium
GTTTAAGGTCACCCTTTATATCATTCAAATTTTGACGGTGTTTCTCTTCTTCCAATGCAACAAGTTTACTGGTAAGTATCTTCATAGCATTTTCGCGGTTTTGCAACTGACTACGTTCATTTTGACAAGTAACCACTATCCCTGTAGGAATATGAGTTATACGTACTGCAGTCTCTACTTTATTCACATTTTGTCCACCGGCACCAGACGAACGATAAGTATCAATCCTAAGGTCTTCATTATTGATTTTCACTGTTGTCTCTTTAGTAATAGCAGGCACTACCTCTACAGACGCGAAACTAGTATGTCGTCTCTTATTGCTGTCGAACGGACTAATACGCACTAATCTATGCACACCCATTTCGCCCTTTAACTTACCGTACGCATACTCGCCCTTTATCCACAGAACTATGGATTTTAGTCCTGCATCATTGCCATCAAGTTTGTCAACAACGCTAAACTCAAAATTATTTTTGTTAGCGTACATTTTGTACATACGACTGAGCATAACCACCCAGTCCTGAGCCTCAGTGCCACCCGCACCAGAGTGAATGGTAATAATTGCATCATTGTTATCGTACTTCTCATCAAGTAAGGTACGGACATTAAGTTCATCCACCTTCTCTCGTAATTCCAACATTTCACTAAACGCAAGATTTAGCATCTCAATATCAGTCTCTGTCTCCAAACTTTTCACAGTATCAATAAGTGATGTCAGTCTATCTTGTAGAGTTTGTACTTCATTAAAAAGGTCTTGCAGAGACTTCATTTCTTTGTTCGTCTGCATTGCATAATCTAGATTGTTCCAAAACGATAACGACTCTCGTTCTTTCATGAGTACAGCCATGCGTTGTTGCATTGCGTCTAAATGTAGACAGCTCTTAGTCAACTCAAATTTCTTAACCAAAACCGCCAATTCTTCTCCAATATTTTCTATATTCATGTAATGATTATATCAAAACACGAACTTAATAGCAAATAAATTTATTTTTTGTTTTGACATGTTTACGCTCTATTGTCATCTATACAGAGTATTATGTTTGATAAATTTAAGGAGAATGCTATAATATGAATATAGTTGATGAATTTAAAAAACTATTATCCAATATCTTAAATAGGTCAAATGCCGACTTTGTCCAATATCAACATACGGGATCTTGCCGTCGTCCATGCCTCGATTGCCCTGCCAAACATTTACGAATTTATGCTAACAATGAGGAGAAACCAAAGGTAAGATTGGCAAACCATATAGGTTGCGATTGCTATTACACTGACATAATCACTCAACAAGCCGGTACTATCTCAAATAAAGGTATTTTAGCACCAGATGTCTATCTAAAAGCTTATGGTCATTTGCCTGATTATTATATTACTAAGGAAGAGGCTATTAACAAATACGGCTGGACAAGTAAAAATACTATCGCAGGTGTAGCACCTAGAAAGATGATCGGCGGTGTACGATTCTATAATAATAAACAAATCTTACCCGAAAAAGAAGGACGTGTCTGGTACGAATGTGATGTCGATTATGTCTCAGGGAGACGTAATGCTAAAAGATTATACTATTCTAATGACGGATTAATGTTTTATACTGAAACTCACGATGCAACTAATGTGATTTTCATAAAATAAGGAGAAAAGATGAACGAATATATTTTTAATAAAAACAATTATAAATCATATAAGGATTTCTACGAGGAATTTTACAAGTCGTTTAACATCCAAGAATATGGTGATTTTGATGGTTGTGAGAATTTGAGATATAGCGCAGATCTTCTAGATGAATTTATGTTCTACATTAGTAGAGATAATGTAAAGATTGTACTAATTGGTTGTGATTTAGACGTAATTAAGCAACAGAAAACTTATGATAATTATGAATGGAATATAATAGTAAGGGTACTTAGTCGTTTTGTCGAAGAATATCCTAACAATACTCTTGAATTTAGAAACGAATAATGATTAAATGACCTTTAAGTCATTTTTTCGTGTTAAAGTAGTGTCACTAAAAAATAAAAAACTCCCGATATATCTCGGGAGTAACTTTTTTTTAATCACCGCTGAATGGTAATAGGGCGATATTTCTAGCACGTTTGATAGCCACAGTCAATTCTCTCTGGTGACGAGCACAAGTGCCAGTTTGACGAGATGGTATAATCTTACCTTTCTCAGTCACGAATTTTCTAAGTCTATTGACATCTTTGTAGTCTATGAACTTGCAATTCTTATCTTCACAGAAAGCACAAACCTTTTTCTTGTTCTTATTGTGACGAACAAACTTTTTCTTCTCAACAGGTTTATTCTCAACTACTGGAGTCTCAACTACTTCCTTAACTTCTTCCATATTTTCTCCTTTTAAAGTTTTTACTTTTACAATCAACTTAAGATTTAGTTAGTCTATATCCAAACTAGAAAGGCAAATCGTCATCGCTTACTGGTTGTAAATCATTCACTGGTTGGTTACCAGATACAGACATACCACCCTCTGCTGAACCATCATTTTTAGATGACAAGAATTCAACTTCATCTGCAGTGATATCTACAGACAAACCTTTAGTACCATCTTGACGCTCATAATTTCTAATTTGAATTGAACCTGAAACTGCTATTTTGCTACCTTTCTTAAGAAATTTAGCACAATTCTCAGCAGTACCACGCCATGCGGTAATGTTGAAGAAATCAGTTTCTCTCTCTCCTTCCGCATTGCTAAATCTTCTACCTACAGCAATCGAAAAACGACATACTGATACACCACTACTAGTAGTAGTTAACTCAGGGTCTCTTGTCAAATTGCCTATTAAATATACTTTATTCATATTTTTCTCCTTCTCGCGACTAGACTATATCTAGTCCGCCATTAGTCTAATGACTATTTCGCTACTATTATATAGCGCATAATATTATTAGTGATTGATAGTAAAGAACCGAGTTTATTAGGAACTTTAGCATCTGCAGTGAAATTAACTAAGACGTAATAACCTTCACGTTTCTTCTCAATCTCGTAAGCAAGCTTCTTGATACCGATACGCTCTACTGACTCAATCTTGCCACCATCTTTCTCAATCATGCCATTGACTAAAGCGATCATGCTCTCTTTATCTTCATCAGTGGACTGACTAGGAATGATGTACATCATTTCGTAATTATTCATATATACCTCCTTATGGACTTTAGGCCTAAATAGGCAAGGACACATAATAACCTTAATCGACTGTTATCATGCGTTTTAGGTTGAATTAAACTTTCAACTTGTGCATTATAACATAATAATAATATAAAATCAAGTAGTTAGTCGTAAATAGTATAGACAAATATGTACAATCAAAAAAGGCTATACACTAGCCTTCTTTTTCTTATTATCTCTCACAATATCTATAATTGTTCCAATGACGCAAGTTATAAATAAACCGATTTCAAGTATCATATTAAATATACTACCCACAAAGAACAGATAGAGGATTGTACAGAATATGCTGAAATCAATACTGATTTTTAACATTGTAAGATTTGGAATAATCGTGAAGATATACATTACAGTTAAACCAAGCAATGGTAATATACAATACCAACCCGCCCATGTTACTATTGACAACACTAGCGCCACTAACCAACTGATTACCACTGTGATAACTTTAGCTTTTTGAGGAGCATCCTTTTTCTCTAAGAAATAGAATATCGCTACCCTTATTAAATCCACTGCCGCAATTACCACACCTACCCATGCATATAAGAACGCATACTGAGCCACAAAGAATGCTGTACTAATAGTCTCTAGTAGGAAAAGTTTAGTTTTACTTTTCGCAAACAAACTCCATGCATAGAATAAGATGTTTATTACCATTAAAATTTCTGCTACTATTTTCATGTTTGTGAGTTTAACATACCAAACTAAATTTTATCAAGTGATTTAATTAATTTGCTGTAATTTCTTTGAAATAATCCCATATGCTTGCTTCGTTATGTGTTTCGCTAGATTTAATGTCAATACTATCGACAACTACTCCATCAACAACAATCTCTACATTACCTACAACTTGACCTTCTTGTACGCTGGTGAGCATATGAGGTAAATTATAATTCAATGAATAATTCACGTCTTTACCTTGTTCTGTAACGACAGTGTATCCTCTATCACAAGTTAACTTAGTAACCCTATCTAATCCTTTTATCTTGACAGTTTTATCTGCTAAATCTGTAGCACTGAAAATAGTTTTACTTTCAAATGCTCCAAAACCATAATTTAATAAATCACTGGCAAGTTTAAATCTATCCTTACTATTCTCTACGCCTAATACAACGGTTATTAGTTCCATGTCATTACGCATAGCACCGACTGCTAGACAGAATTTTGCCTGATTAGTAGAGCCTGTCTTACCACCTACACAACCTTCATAAAATCTAGAAAGTTTATTTGTATTAGTCATTTGAGTAGTTCTACCTGATGGGTGTACAAAATCTTCATTCCAAATTGAAGAATAATTATGGTACTCATCATGATTTAAAACTTTACTAAGTAATATAGCCTGATCATATGCAGACGAATAACCATCAGTAGTAGGTAGTCCAGTACAGTTAGCATAGTTAGTATCGTTCATGTTTAGTTCTCTAGCGCGTTCGTTCATCATACGAACGAAATTGTTTTCACTGCCAGCGATATGCTCAGCTAAAGCCACACTACTATCGTTAGCGCTTGCTACAATGACAGATTTTAGTAAATCTCCTACTTCATACTCGTCATGTGCGTCTAAAAATATTTGGCTACCACCCATACCATTGGCATTGGCACTGATTATCACCTTATCATCTAGCGAAAGTTTGCCAGAATCTATCTCTTCAAGTGTCAAAAGCACAGTCATCAATTTTGTCACACTGGCAATTGGTAACTTATCATGGCAATTGGTATCATAAAGGATTTTGCCAGAGTTTTTCTCTATTAATACAGCGGATTTATAATTCACAGCCGTATCAAATGTCGCACTAACCTCCACGCTATCAATAGGATTAATCATCGCTCCCACTATTATAAAAGCAAATGCTAAAAACAATAAAATCTTCTTTTTCATAATTGTCTCCTTACCATATTCTTTGTAAGGTTTTTAATTTTATGTAAACATTGCTACATTTTATTTAATAATGCTAATAAATTGATTTTATAAATCAAACCGAATTTCACCTATAAAAAATGCCTACCATACTTTTTAGGCATCTATCTAAAACTTTATTTGATTTTGTATCTTAATAAATATTCTTTGTCTTCCTTACTAACTCGATAACTATCACGACATTTTTGCACTGCTTTATTTACAGTAAATTTATTAAGACATCCTAAATCCAATAATTGCAAAGTCATCTCTCTTTGCTTAATGAAGCATTCAGCGATAAACCATGCCAAAACCATGTTAACATAATATTCATCTTCGTTCTTCATCGTTTTTATTACATCAAATATTTCTTTCAAGTATTCTTTTTTACTAATATAATTAAACCATATAATCACTCCTATTCGTCTAGTGAATGGAGCACTTGATTTAGTATATTCCATAGACAAGTGAAAAAACTCTTTCTCCTTACCTTTTATATTGAATGATAATAAATCACAACTAGCCCAGTTATCTACATACATAGTATACTTGTCCAAATATTTTTTAAGAAGATTGAAGTCTTTTATCTTCGCAATAAGCATTCCATTGATAATGGTATTCTCATAATAATAGTTCAAAGACAAATCCAAAAAGGATAAATAATCACCCTTATATATCTCTCTTGCAATCTTTTTAAGTTCTGGTGTAGGTATTGCTAAAAGTGGCATTTTAGTATTGATAATTTTTCTTGTCCATTCTATTTTCTCAGTTCGTTTTTTGCAATCTAAGAACGTTTGAAAAGACTTACCATCACGTTCACTCCACCTATCTAAAATGAATTCCATATTAATACAACAACATCCTTAAAATATTTCTTCCCATCTCTATATATCGGTTCTCACCTTTACGTATAATGATCTCTACTCTACCTAAAATGGAGTTTCGTCCCTCTGGACCATGTTCAATGGAATCTGTACTTTTAGCCCAATTATCACCCATTAAGAAATAGTCATTTTCGTTTAGTTTAATAACCCTAGTGCCATCATCTCTAATTAGTACATTACTCTTGTTATTATTAAGGAATGATTTATATGAATTATAATAATTAGTTAGTGCAACTTTATCAGCTTCACCTTTATCTCCTACACTTCTAGAGTAGACCAGTTCATTATTCACTAATAATGAATACGAATAATTGCCATTATCCACTATCTCTATCTCGTCTCCAGGGATACCTACTAAACGCTTAATAATATACTTGTTATGCCATTTGACTGATGCTATTACTATGTCTCCGCGTCTAATCTGTGAATATTTATTACAATAGACAATGTCTCCCGGTTCATCTCCCTTGATATTTTGGTTAAGCGTAGGTTGCATAGATTGTTGATACACTTCGCTTCTAATATAAACGAAATTAAACACTACATTGATGATAGCAAAAACACTCATCACACAAATCATTATTGTGATGAGCGCACTTGCCAAATTTCTTAAACCCCTTCTTAATTTTGAATTCATTGCTTAAATATTTTTATATAAATTCCTGCCACCTAATTATTTGCTATCTTTAAGACTAACAGTCTCTAAGTATATCTTATCATCTTTTTTAGATAATTTGCTATCTTCAATGTAATAGCCCATACGAACGAACTGTAAATTTCCTTTTTGCTTAAATCCAAACGGCTCAATATAGGATACATTTTCGGTCATAGAATTTGAATTAACAATCTTATCCAACATTCCACTTTCAAATACTTCTCCCTCTTTTAGAAGATTGCCAAATTTGCGAGTACGTATTTGCTTGCAATGTTTCCTACTAAGCCAGTGAATAGTGCCTTTTGGTTTTATACCTTGCTCTTTTGCATCATAAATGATACTGCAATTCAAGTGGTCAATATTCCCCAATTCATCTTTCACTACTTCGTAGCACTTAATAATATACGCACCCATTAGGCGAACATATCCATTTGGAGTAAGGCGGAAGAATTTCGCTCCCGGTTTCTCGATGAAGTCTTCACGTTCAATAAATAACTCATTGCTAAATATTACAGTGTGTTTCTTGCTCTTAGGATCTAATGGATTGTTAGATACTAACACTTTCTCTGTTCTCTTCTCGTCATAATTAGTGATGTTAATCTTAATAGGATCAACAACAGCCATTACGCGTAGTGCATTCTTATTAAGTTCTTCACGAATGCACGCCTCAAGAATGTGTGGTTGAACTAGACTATTAGACTTCGCTACACCTATACGTGTACAAAATTCTTTTATACTAGATGGAGTGTAGCCTCTTCGCTTAAATGCTTCCAAGGTAGGCATACGAGGGTCGTCCCAGCCATCCACATAACCGCCCTCTACTAATTCACGTAGATAACGTTTACTCATTATTGTACCATCAAGATTAAGTCTAGCGAACTCTATCTGCCTAGGCTTAAGTCCTGTCACTAATCGTACATTCTCTAGCACCCAATTATAAAGCGGTCTATGATCTTCAAATTCTAGACTGCATAGCGAATGTGTAATACCCTCATGTGCATCCTCTAGCGGATGAGCAAAATCATACATTGGATAGATACACCACTTGTTGCCTTGTCTATAATGCGTCTCGTGTGAAATACGATAGATTATAGGGTCTCTCATATTGATATTAGGATGTTTCATATCAATCTTAGCACGAAGAGTCTTCTCTCCGTCTTTATACTTGTCTGCTCGCATATCCATGAACATCTGCAAATTCTCTTCCACACTACGATTACGATACGGGCTATTCTTACCCGGCTCAGTCAATGTGCCACGGGTGGCGGATATCTCCTCAGCGCTTAAGTCGCATACATACGCCTTACCTTGCTTGATTAAATCAACTGCACAGTCAAATAAAAAATCATAATAGTCGGATGCATAGTACATCTTCTTCCACCTAAAGCCGAGCCATTTGATTGCAGACTGAAGTGCCTTTACAAAATGTTCACTTTCCTTGCTTGGATTGGTGTCATCCATACGAAGATTAGTATAACCCTTAAATTTCTCCGCTGTCAAAAAGTCTATACACATAGCCTTGACGTGTCCTATGTGAGGATAGCCATTAGGTTCGGGCGGAAAACGAGTAACTATCTGTTTAATTCCTTTTTCCTTAATATCATCTATAATTGCTTGCTCAATGAAATTACTTGGTGTGATATTGCTGTCCATATTTTCTCCTAGATATGTTATAGCACAAACTTAGTCAAATGTAAAATAATTATTGTAATATAAACAATTTTAATTTTACTATTGACATACCCCCCCCCCTTCATGTTATGATACCTTCACATTTTATGGGGTGAATATGAAGACAAAAGAAAACAAGAAGAGATTTAATTTCTGGCCATATCTTAAACCATATGGAGGATTGATATTTGTATATCTTTTGCTTTACGTCGCAATAGGTGGAATTTCCATATTCAATACCGTTTATTCAGCCAATGCACTCTCCGCTATCACAGAAGGTCAATATAGACTGGCGATACAGATGACATTCACTATTATGGTAGTATTACTAATTCACTATGTTATAAATCATTTATTAGAAATAATTTATATTGTGCTAGAGATGAATATTATACGTGACATGAGTGTTGATGTGGTTAATCAGGCATTTAAAATATCATCGCACGCTTATAGTAATCATAAGACAGGTAATTTCACTGCCCGAATATCAAGTGACCCTGATAAAATCTTTTATAACCTCGAGAGAATAACAGGACAAGTCACTATAATCATTACCAATGTAATAGTTCTATCATATATCGCTTATCTAAATATATGGGTAGGTGTGATATCTATAGTTGCAATAATTCTTGGCTCTATCATTGAGAATATCCGTAAAAAGAAAATGAAAGTTCTAAGAAAAACTACCGATAAAAAACATGAAAAAGTCTCTAGTATTGTCAACGAGGTTGTAAGAAGTGAAAAAGATATTAAATCACTAGGGCTAGAGAACGAACTAAAGTCTAATCTTATCAGTAACTATGATATATACAGAAAACATGCCATCAAATCTTCTCTTTATAGTCACCGTATGTGGACTCTGCGTATTATATTAGTCAACATACTTCTATCCACCAGTTTAATCCTTGGCATTATACTTTTAGATAAAGGACTATTAACCTTCGCTGCGTTTATGCTGATATACTCTAACCGTGGTAGTATGCACGGGCTAAGTAATTCTCTCGGCAATATTCAAAGTTATTACAATGACCTCACTATCAGTGTGGATAGAATAAGTGAATTATTCGAGGATGATGAATTCCAACTAGAACATTTTGGTAGTAGACACTTAGAGAATGTAAAAGGTAAAATAGAATTCAAGAATGTATCATTCAGTTATACAGATTATAAGGAACGCGATGAAAAAGATATAGAGGCAGACAAAAAATATAATAAGAAACATAAAATTAAAACACGTGTACCGACTCGTGAAATATCGGGTAACACTAAAGTCTTTGATAAACTGTCATTTGTCATAGAGCCTAATTCTACTGTGGCATTTGTAGGAAAATCGGGAAGCGGAAAATCTACTATTCTAAACTTAGTATCCAAAATGTACAATGCCGATAAAGGTAAAGTTCTATTAGATGGTGTCGATGTACAGACATTAGATAAGGACACCCTGCGCTCCTCTATCTCACTAGTAAACCAATTCCCATATATATTTGACTTGAGTATTAAAGAAAATCTTTTGCTTGCAAAAGCAGATGCCACTGATGAGGAAATCACAGAAGCATTAAAAAATAGTGCCCTAGACGATTTCGTAGATACTCTGTCTAACGGAGTAAATACGATTGTCGGTGAGAGTGGTATCAAACTCTCTGGCGGACAGAAACAACGTCTGGCTATAGCTCGTGCATTGCTAAGGAAATCAAATATAATTTTATTTGATGAAAGTACCAGTTCACTAGATAACCTAGCACAAAATAAAGTTAAGCAAAGTATAGATAATATTAAAGGTAAAAGTACGGTCGTGATAGTTGCACACAGATTGTCCACCATAAGAAATGTAGACAAGATATTCTTCCTAGACAGTGGCAAAATTGTGGACACAGGTACTTTCGATGAATTATTTGAAAACAACGAAACATTTAAAACAATGTTCCTAGCAGAAAATATTTAAACTGCCAAATCGGCAGTTTTTTATTTGTAAATATTAAATGTCATTGATTAATGAATATGAAAAATATCTAGCGTAAAAAGATTAACCACGAAGTTATTTAGAATTTAACTTTTTTACGTTTAGCATATTGTTCAATAATAGGTCGTGTTCTTGCTTCTAATTCGGCACTTATTTTTGGTGGATTATTCAATATATTTATTTCTTTTTTTACCATATCTAGTTGATACTCTGCAATGGTTTTATCATTATTAATTAAGTTAATGACATATTTGTTTCTTAGCCTTGCGAATTTGACAGCACGTGTTGCTCCACTTACATGATCCAACTCGTCAGCATACGCTACTATAATATCACTATTTTTTATCATATATTTGTTCGTCTCTATTATCCTCACCTTAAAATAAAGATCTTCAACTGGATAAGAGATAAAATTGTAGTCAGGATGATAGTTATCTCCCGCAATGCCACCTTCACAATGTTTATCAGGATACCTAGGACTAGTAATTACTTTATTTATTTCAATATTAGGATATTTCTTCTTCATACGGAGACAAGCCCCAAATGCTATCTCATCAAAATATCCATGAGTACCTACTAGAAACTCAGTGATGCCAAAATCATTGATAAGTCTCTCCACTACATCGCATAGAATATCATAATCCAACAATACAAATCTTCTACGACCAAAAAAAGCACAAGTTTTCATGTTTACGTTTCTCCGTAAGATATAATAATAGATTTACTATATTGTGTCAACAATTTATACGATATTCCGTAAGACTTTTTTATGGTCAATTACGTATTATCGTAAAATGAAACTAAGAGAAGCAATCAAAAAAAGAATATTAGAATTACCCAAAGGCAGTCAATCTTTAACTGCTCTTTGTTTGAATTCTGATATAACACCATCTACTGTCTTTGATTTTATTTATGGTAAAAGCAAGTACCCTAATATATTAACTATTAAAAAATTATGTGATGGTTCAGGAATTACTCTCAAAGAGTTCTTTGATAAAGAATACTTTTTAGAAAATGAAGAATAAAAACTGAAAACGATATTCCGTAAGACTTTTTTACGCTGTTTACGTATTATCGTAATAATGTTTCTTCGTGATGCTGTAATTAAAAGAATTTATGAATATGTTGACGACGATACTTCGTTAACCGATATTTGTCTCCGTTCAAATCTAACTCCTTCGACAATATTTGATTTCGTGAATGGAAAAACGAAATACTGCAAATTAATAACCATCAAGAAATTATGTAACGGATTAGGTTTAAAATTAAAAGAATTTTTTGATACTCCATACTTTGATGAAGACGATAATATATACTAGAATAATTAATGATATATTAATAAATATGGTTAAAGATAAACACTTAAGAGACTCTTATCGACTGTAACAATATACAGTTGTATGCGATCATAAAATATATTTATATAAATTTATTATATTGCCATACACAACCATAGGAGGATATATGACTAACACTGTTAATAAAGCATTACAACTAAGGATACAAGAATTATTAAAAGAAAAGAAAATTACTCAGTATAGATTAGCGATGAATAGTGGAGTTTCACATTCTACTTTAAAAAATATCATTCACAATACAGTTGACGACAACTTATTATCTACCGTGATTTTATTGGCAGGAGGATTTGATATGACCGTAAGTGAGTTTTTGAAGTCTCCATTGTTTTTGGAAGAAAATTTGAAACTATAAGAGGAAAAATGGAATTTAGTAAAATACTAACCGAAATAATTTTAGACCTTCAAGTAACACAAACAGAGTTCGCTACTAAAATAGGTGTTAAGCAAAGCCAAGTCTCTGAATGGTTAAAAGGCAAAAGTTATCCAGGTTACACTAATTTAAAAAATATATGTATAGCATATGGTATTTCTGCCGATGCTCTTTTAGGTTTAGAACAATTTGATTTCAAATTAAATAAATCAAAAATTAAATCTACTGATGAAATTGAAATTAAGAGACGCTGTAATTAATTGACGTTCGCTCAAGCAATGGATGTTTTATGTAACAACAGATTATTTATTAAGGCTGACTGATTTATAATACATGTCTGTGAACAAATGTTCATTTTTTTATTTACTTTTTACATATATATTGTTATAATAAATTCAGTATTAAGGAGGTAAATATGCCATCAGGATCACATGGCGGACATTCTCATTCTGGAGGCTCTAGAAGCGGAGGCTCTTCATCACGTGGAGGTAGTAGTTCTCGTGGCGGGACATATCACAGAGGGCCTAGAATATATCATTTCGGTAGGTCGTATTATGTAGTACCTACTAAGTTTAGTGCTATTCTAACTTTTTTAACTATGATATTCACATTCTCTATTTTCTTCCTATTTGCAGGAATTATAATGAATACACAGAGCAAAAATGAAATTGGTAAAATCGAGAGAGACTTCTTCCGTTACCAGAGCATGATTGCATATGCTCATGAACACCCCGAACTCATAGTAGATGGCGTGATAGAAAATCATTATTACGACGAGGCGGCAGAGAAATGGTATATAACTTACTATTTTAAGACTAACGACAATGGCAATATCAATGGAGAAACATATTGCGTTTACTCTCAAGAAGACTTATTAAAAGAACAATACCGCATAGGCTCTGTCATTAAACTTGCTCTAGATAGAGTACCTGAACATTACTATGACGACGTAGACTCTATACCTCTAGATTATGAATTTATGCCTATTGAACAAGATGGTCTATATGAAGTTCAGCAGACCACTATGAGAGTGGGTAAAAATATGCTTATTATAGCCTCTATTAGTTTAGGTACAAGTGTATTACTATATGTATTAATAGTCTTTACCACTAAGAAGAAAGCAGACAAGAATGGCAACACTATCAATGAGACCGCTAGCACAACTACCACATCAACTACTACTCCAACTATAGAACAAAAGACTCATACTTATTGTGATTATTGTGGCGCTAAACTACCTAGTAACTCTACTAAATGTCCTAATTGTGGCGCTAAGTTAAGATAAAAAATACGGATTTTTATCCGTATTTTTTGTTGGTATCTATTACGTACCTGTACTTTGATATTTAGATATACACCAATTAAAGAATAAGACACATGGTATTATAAACAACATACCTATAAAAGGTGAAATCGCATAAATCACAGGATTAAGACTTCCATACCCCATGATATATGAAATAGGCAGATAATTAAAGCAAGCGAAAGGTAATATGAATGTAAATATTCTAGCCAACCACTTGTTATATATATTTATAGGATAGAATGCCAACTCTTTACCCCCGTTGGTGATGATATTCAAGAACTCCAAGTTCTCAACAGTAAACACACTAATACCAGCACCTATCATAAATATGCCCACAATAATGACAGCACCACAAAAATACGTACCTATCAATACTAAAACTTTCCAAATTGTCCATTGCACACTTAGGTTAACTATAGCAATTATCGAGACAACAATACCTAAAATAACTCTACCAAATTTAGCAAATTCAACTTTTTGTCCTAGAATTTGAAGATGCAAATTTCTTGGACGAACTAGCAAACGATCAAGGTTTCCCGTACGTATTAGATTAGCAAATTCATCATATCCACGCGCGAAGCACTCAGCGAACGAGAATACAGTCGTAATTATACCAAACATTAGTACGGTTTCGTAAAATCCCCAGTACCCCACAGACTTAAATTGCTTGAACATAATCCAAATGGTAAATAACTCAGCAATAGTTACTAATGTCTGTGCTATCATAAGGAACAATGTATTTGCCTTGTATTGCATAGCAGAACGTAAATTCATCTTTAAATATTTATTGTATAGCAAACTAACCTCCCTGAATAACCGTTTTCTTTAGCGAACTTTTTATTAATAATTTACCTATCAATATCAATATCACTAGCCAAGCCAACGAGATAGCAATTTGTATAAGAGCTGTTTTAATATCGACATTACCTATATAAATTCTAAATGGTAGGTCACTAATAAATCTAAACGGCAAGAAGTTTAGAACCTGTTGCATTGCTTGTGGAAACATCGGTAGAGGTATAAGAATACCTCCAAATACAGCAGTAATTGTGTTAACTATAGATGAGACACCACGTGATGATTGTGTGATAAAGGTTAAATACACGGAGAACATTGATATAGCGCCATTGATTAACATACCTAAGATCAATGCAACTAAGAATAGTAAAAATGCCTCAATGCTAACAGGTAAAGACATCCCCATACCACTAGGTAGGAGGAACGCAATGAATATAATAGGCAAAAAGCGAAGTAGTGTACTCGCCAATGTTGAACCTATATAACTAGCATACCATTGATTGTATAGATTTAGTGGACGTACGAAATTATAACAAATATCTCCGTTCTCAATCTGCTGACAAACTTTTTTAGGAGTATTCACATAACGCATTGCAAAAAACGCTTGTCCTAACCAGACATATGTAACCATTTGAGAGGTGGAGAAACCTTCAATGCCTCCCCTACCCATGAATGCTGAATATAAATAGATGTACATTAAGCCCCAGAAAAACTGAGTAACGACTCCTGATAAAGCCTTTGCCCTGTAATGCATCTCTCCCTTGAAGTGCATTTTAAAAATTCCTAAATAAGAAGACATAACACCTCTATATTTGATACTCGCTGTATAATCTAGCTAATACTTCATCTACACCTACCATGTCTACCGAGAAATCTACTACTTCGTATTTTTCACTAATATGATTGATGAAATCTTTTGTATTGAAATCATTATTTATTGTCTTGAAGACTGCCGTATTTTTGTCATGAGACAGTACCTCATACCCTTCTAACTCCACTTCGTTATATTGCTTAGCAAATTCAACAGTGATAGTTTTTGCCGAGCCGTATTTGTGTTTTATTTCTAAGAAACTTCCATTATATAAAATTTGTCCTTTACCAATCAAGATGATCTTATTAGTCAAGGCATCAATATCATTCATATCATGAGTGGTTAGGATTACTGTAGTTTTCCAAGTTTGATTGATATATTTTATAAAGTCACGAACAGCAAGTTTTGTGACAGCATCCAATCCAATAGTTGGCTCGTCTAAGAATAGAATGTTAGGCTTATGTAGCAATGCTCCTGCCAATTCGCATTTCATTTTTTGCCCTAATGACAACTGACGCAACGGACGATCTAAAAGTTCCTCCAAGTTGAGCGTACTAGTGAGTAAAGCAAGAGTCTCAGTGTACACCTCATTAGGAATTTTGTATATATCCTTTAACAACTCAAAACTGTCTCTAACTGGCACGTCCCACCATAATTGACTACGTTGTCCAAAAACTACTCCAATATTCTTAACATACTTCTTTCGTTCCTTCCATGGCACGAAACCATTAATTTTACAGTTGCCAGATGTTGGTGTCAATATGCCACTCATTATTTTAATTGTGGTACTTTTACCTGCACCATTTGGGCCAATATAACCTACAATGTCTCCCTCTTCGATAGAAAAACTTACATTCTTCAGTGCACTGATTGTTTTACATTGACGTTTAAATAAGCCTTTGAATGCACCTTTAACACCCTTTTCTTTAATAGAGAGTTTGAAATCCTTACATACATTATCAAACTCTATTATTTTTGCCATTTACCCTCCTTCGTGGACAAAACAAGATATATAATAAAAGCATTATATCCGTGTATATTGATTAAGCAAAAAATTTTGTCGTCCAATCATGATAACATAAATGTATCTTAATAGCAATATATTTATTTAAAATTTGCGAATTTTCATCATAAAGTAAACAGTTAAATACTAAAAACAAAAAGAGAGTACAAACTCTCTTCTATTATTTAACATTAATTACAGCCTTTAGTCTTCTTACGCCTGCGGATACTGCCTCTTGTTTCGCTATCTTGAAATTAACTAATTCACTGGTATTTTAGCATGAGGCCCTCCACATATCTGGAAGTCTACATCTCCAATCTTATATATAGATACTATCTCGTTGCCATCACCCTTGTATACACCATAGCCTCCCTGAGCTTTAGCCTCAGCGAACTTCATCTCTACACGCTCGACAGGTATGCTACGATTGATTGCGGTATTCACGAAATCCTCTATTTGTTTAACCTCTTCATCAGTCAACTTTCTATCGAAGTTAAAGTCAAAACGTAGTCTCTCGCTGGTGATATTACTACCTTTCTGCTCTATTGTTGTACCGAACATTTTTCTAAGTCCTGCGAGCAATAAGTGACAAGCTGTGTGCAGTCTAGTAGTCCACTCACTATCGTCTGCCAAGCCTCCCTTGAAAGCTCCTGCACTAGTGGTACGAGCCAATTCTTGATGCTGACGGAATGCTTCATTAAATCCGTCAATGTCGACAGTCAATCCGCGTTCATTAGCCATCTCACAAGAAAGTTCGATAGGGAAGCCAAACGTGTCGTATAACCTAAAAGCAGATTTACCATTGATAATTGTCTCTGGCACATAGTCTGGATTTTGTTTAGACATAAATTCATTCTTTCGCACTATTCCATTCACAACTTTATCGAACTCTTTGTTACCTAGAGCAAGTGCTTTATTGAATTTATCCATCTCTTTTCTAATCTCGTCAATAATATATAGTTCTTTTTCAACCAATAGCGGATACGCCTCATTATATACTTTTTCTATAAATATCTTAGCAACCTCTACAATGTTCTCTAGTTCTAGGTTAATCTTATTAGCATATCGCACTGCACGACGAAGCAGTCTACGTAAAATATATCCAGACCCAATATTGCTAGGTAAAATACCATTCTCATCTCCCATCAACATTACACTGGTACGAGTATGGTCAGCAATAATACGCATTGCTTTAGTCGTATCTTCATTCTCTCCGTACTTGACACCTAAAGCATTCTCCATATGGTTAATTACACCACTGAATAAATCTGTCTTATAACCATCGGTAATATTATTCAAGAACATCAGCATACGTTCAAAACCAAAACCAGTATCTACATTCTTATTCTTAAGTGGAGTATATTTTCCACCTGCTAGTTTCTCATACTGCATATATACGTCATTGCCTATCTCTACAAAACGTCCGCACTTGCAATTGATATCACACTTGCCACTACCACATTCTTCGTCCCAACGAGGATAGAACCACTCGTTATCTGGCCCACATGGAGTACCTACCGTACCTTCTAATTCCCACCAGTTATCTTCTTTTCCTTGATAAAAAATGTTCTCTTTTTTAATGCCTAGATTTATTAAAAGTTGAGCCGTCTCTTCATCACGTGGAGCACTCTCATTGCCAGCAAAAACAGTGGAACAAATCTTGTTCTTGTCCAAACCAAAAACTTTGGTCAAAAGTTCAAAAGTCCATGCGGTCTTTTCTTTTTTAAAATAATCACCAAGACTCCAGTTTCCCATCATCTCAAAGAATGTGAAATGACTTGCATCCCCTACAGAGTCAATGTCTACAGTACGAACACAACCTTGTATATTACATAGTCGCGTTCCCTTAGGATGCGGTTTTCCTAATAGATATGGCATGAGTGGTTGCATACCAGCGACATTAAACATGACACCAGTCTCACCATCACCAATAAGTGACACAGCACCAATATCAATATGTGATTTATTTTTATAGAAGTCTATCCATGCATTCCTTAATTCTTTGCTACTAATCTTATTCATATATGTCCTTTTAATTTCGGCTATTTTATCATAACTGCCTTATGTTGTAAAGTGTTTTATTCCTCTAATCCTATAGCTTTACGTATCATACTCGCTATATTCTCTACAGTCATTATCTCACCATTTTTTGCACATTCTATTCTAATCCAATAAAATTTATTAGCAATATATTTAGCATTATGATACGCTGAAATCAAATGAGCTTCATCCCCCTCTAAAATATCTTTTTTCTCACCATTCTTTAATGTTTTACGATTTCTAGCGAACAGTATACTTATATCTACAGGCACGTCCAAAAATATTGTCAAATCAGGTCTAGGTAGACCTAATCTATCATATTCATAATCCGCCACCCACTCTAGAAAATCATCTAGTTCTACTCTATCATTAATCCTAGTTGATTGATGTATCATATTGCTAGGCGTATACCTATCGATTATTAAATAGTCAAGTTTTGCCACATCAATATTTTTCATGGTTACAAAACGGTCAACGGCATACAGACTGCTAACTTGGTATCCATTTAAGTCATTATTATTTCCTAATTCGCCATTCAAATACATTTTGACTGCTCCACTAGACTTACTTTCATAGTTAGGAAAAGAGATTAACTTGCACTTATATCGCTTAGCGCACAAATAATCATACAGGATTTTACTTTGAGTTGCTTTTCCACTACCATCAGTCCCTTCAATATTAATAATCATAAATCTCCTTATTTAATTATATCACGAAAAGACTTAATCACAAAATAAATACTTGGAATGTAGATAGAAATATCTAAATAATTTATTCACTGCTTAATTGACAAATTAAATAATTCATTATAGAATAAGTACATGAAAAAATTTTCTAAGTATTTTACAATTACCATTTTATTATTAATAGGATTATGTGCAGTAGGCGTACTATACATATTCTTTATTCCAGACTCTAACTTATTTGGAATATGTTATATAAGTTATAATCAGGAGTATTTTTCTAAAAGTTTAGAATCCAACAATGTCTCTAAGATAGTACTCAATAGTACCGATTATGATGTCAAAGTTGTACCGTCAATCAATGATAAAATATCTGTGAAAGTATATGCTAACTCGCTGGGTTTCTTATTGGTGAAAAATAAGGAAGTATCGATATCTCACACAGTAGAGGCTAGTACGCTAACATTTAACATTAAAGAACCTACTGGAGCTGTAGTGCGTAATAGATCGTATATTGAATTACGTCTCCCAGCAGATATGACAATATCTGTAGGTATCAATAATAATAATGCTTCTTCTAGTATTACTAATGAAGATTTAACTATTCAAAATTTATATTATAAATCCAATCATGGCACTCTAGATATCAGCAATTCTACTATTAATGGCTTAATAGACCTTGACCTTAATAACTCAACTTTTACACTAAACAATACAACCAAGACTAACAATAACAGAGTTAATATAGATGTATCCGGTGGTAAATTTGATGCTAGCAATGCTGTACTAGGCGACATAATTATCAATAAGAACGATAAAGGTGTAATACTTGCTAAAAGTTGTACGAGACTAACTGAGAAAACGTCTCGAGCTGGTGGACGTATTAATATTAAGAAAGTAGAGACTATCGACCTAGAGACTAGTGATACTAACGTCTACATTGATGAGATCGTCAATAGTGGTAATATAATCATGACAGCCAGTGGTAATATCAATATTGGTACTTGCCAAAGTCAAATGAATATTAAGGCTTCTAATGGTCACATCAATATTAAAGAGGCTAAGCAAGGTATCATACTTACTACTAGCAACGGCAATATTAATGTAGAAAATGCATATAGCTTTATTCAAGCAAAATCCACATATGGAGATATTAAAGTAAATTATAATGAAGATGCAGACCATACTACTGGTGACGGAGCCACTAAGAGAACATTTACAGCCGAGACAGAGAATGGTAAAATAACTGCTACAGGCGTAGAGAAAGTAAACATCACTATAACTAAGAATGGTAGAGCGAATATTCAAATGGACAATGTCATTGGTGTAAATTCGATTTCTGCAGGTAATGGCAGTGTGTATGTAGAGTTCACTTACGGTGCATCATTTGATTTGACTACTTCATCTAAATCAGGTTCTGTAGATGTCAACTATCAAGGACTTGAGATACCTCACCTAGATAAAAATACAAAGACATTTAATGTAAACGATAGTAAAGGTGTAAATAGTTTAAAGGTAGAGTCTAATGCAGGCTCATTAAAAATCCGCGATAACACTACCGCAGATCAAGATTTCTAAAACAACTTTATTTCCTTAATAGGTTTGACTTGTTTGCTGAGTTCAGCGAGCAAGTCTTTTTTCATCTCTTCTATAGGTCGTTCACTGGTAAATGCTGCAGCGCCTTTATGCCCACCTCCACCGAAATATTTGGCTACATTACTTATATCAAAACCGGGCTTTGCTCGCATTTCATAATTATAGCCTTTACCTCTTGGCTCTATGAAACAAGTGATTTGATTTCCTTCTATACTAGACAATCTATTAGCGATGCCAAGGAAGTCCTCCGTTCCAGCATTTAATTTCGCACTATCTTCGTGTAATACATGAGCAAATGCAATTCTACCATCCGCATAAGAATCAATGTTGTTGATGGCTATAGCATAAAGTTTTAGATTTATCTCACTATTACTACCGAGATAATACTCAAATATACCTCTCGCATCTACATGTCCAAAGCATTCACCGGCTATCTTAAATGTTTCGGCATTCATCTCTCCCCATTGAAAATTATTAGTGTCCGTGATAATTCCCGCGTACATCATCGCGTAAATTTTGTCAGTAAATTCATGCTTATATTTCTTCAATATAGAATACAAAATTTCACAAGTAGAACTTATTATTTCAACGATATTTTCATCACCTTGATACGCATTAGTGGCATGATGATCTATTACCAACTTGTATTTCGCATTATCAAATAAATGCTCGTATTTACCTAATCTTGAACTGTTAGGTGCATCAATCATAACAGCAACGTCGTATTTCTTTTCTTTGGGATTTAATTTTAAATTGCCGAGAATTACTTTATGCTTGGGATTGATCTCTTCAGTATCCGCAAATAAATCTACCGTATCAATATTAAATTGTCTTTTTAAAAATTCACGGAAAATAACCATGCTACATATAGCATCACAGTCAGGATGAATATGTCCAATCAAACAAACAGACTTATAATTCTTAATCTTATCAATTTCTTTCATGATATTAATATACTACATATGAAAATAAAAGTACACTTATATTAATAAAATCAACAGATTACAACTGAAAATGTGGATAACTCTGTGGATAACTTCAAATTCAATGTGGATAACTTGTGGACAACCCATGTAAATTTACTAAAACAAAAAAGAAGATTATCAAATCTCCCTTTCATATATCTTTAGACAAGTAGGTCATCTTTGTATTCTTTCAAAGTATTTAACGTCTCTTCGTAAGCTTTCACAGTATCATTGCTAGAGCCGATACGATGACTCCTATCTATCAACTCTTCGGTGAATTTATATGCATCACCTAAAGTCAAATCAGCGCCATTGTCGAGCAAGAATTTAGCCGTCTTACTATCTGCAATTCTACATGCCCTCTTCAAAGAAGTGTCCCAATCAGCCTCATCTCGCATTATAGAGAAAGTGGCGATAGCATTAACTTTAGCCCCATTATTAACTAGATATTCGCTAATATCATAATATCCAACTCCATCGATATTACAGGTTGAATGATGTAGCGGAGATCGCCCCATTGCATCCAACTTATTAAGGTCTGCCCCTATTTTATGTAGCAGTTGAACCAACTTTAATTTTCCACGCTCACATTGAACTGAAATCAAAGGCATAATCTGTTCACAGAACTCCACATTCATATTTGCGTCAATACTTTTTATATTCGCACCCAACTCGAGCAGAATGATAACATCTTCCTCATTGCTTTGTTTGAATGCCTCAAGCAGTTTTCTATCTAACCATTTTTGATGTTTCTCTTCCATATTCTCTCCTTATCTAATATTATAACAATACTTTTTTTAAAAGCAAGTC
>CATLDS010000002.1 GCA_949902685.1 uncultured Christensenellaceae bacterium
CCATTGAACCCAAGAGATGTATTGCGTACAAGTGGTGTAAAGGCAGTTCAAGAATACTTGCTTAACGAAGTTCTTGAAGTGTACAAGTCACAGGCTGTGTCAATCAATGCTAAACACCTTGAGATAATTATAAAACAGATGTTGAGAAAAGTTAAGATTGAGAACTCTGGTGATACAGACTTGTTACCGGGCGATACAGTAGATATACGTATTTACGAAGAAGCTAACTTAAAAGCATTACAAGAAGGCGGTGTGCCTGCTACTGCTAAACGTGAGTTGCAAGGTATTACTAAAGCATCGCTTACTACTGAGAGCTTCTTGTCTGCAGCTTCATTCCAAGAGTCAAGCAATGTGTTGACGGAGGCTGCGCTTAAGGGTAAGGTTGACAGACTTCAAGGTCTTAAAGAGAATATCATAATCGGTAAGATGATACCTGCTGGTACAGGTGCTCCGTATTATAGAAACATTCTTCCTAAGCAAGTCAAAGATGATACTCAAACTTTTGCTAATCAAGATGTTGATATTAAATTTGAAGATATTGAAGAAGAATAAGATAAAAAAGTCTCCAATTTATTTTGGAGATTTTTTATTTTTATTAGTTAAAAAAATTAAAAATAATTTTCAACAAAAATACTCGATAAATTGAAAAAAATACTATAAAATAGATGATTTTTGACTGTTAAAAAATATTAAAGAATTTAGCCAAAAACTATTTACAAATTAGTAAATATGTGTTAGTATATGGTCATAAATATAGGAGGACATATGATAAAACAAGAGAAAAGAAAAGTAACTCCAAATGATGCGAAACTTGCTAAGACTACATTTGCTTTTGAGAAAAATTTGATTGCTTTGACTATGGAGGCTCATCAGCCCAAGGCAGATACTGAAGTGGTAAAACATGATGATTTAATTAAGTATTTTATTACTCGTAAACAAAATTATTTACAGAAATTAAATAAGTGCAGTTCACTTGTTGGTAGTAGAAAGAAACCCGACGCACAGGCATCAATTTCTAAGTATACAGCTAAACACCTTACAATTCGTACACAAGAGAATGATTTACAGAGTTCATTATAAGTCTCGCTTCATGCGAGGCTTTTTTTGTAATTTTTAAACTTAGTAAAAATTGAATTTGTAATAAAATTTGTTTTACTTACATAAAAAATTATGATAAAATAAATTTATCAAAACAAGGGAAAGGGAAGGAAACAAATGAAAGATTTAGTTTATCCAGCAGTAGTTTATAAGGATGATGAGAAAGGTACTAATACAGGTTGGTATACTATCTCTATACAAGATTTGGGTATTGTCACCGAGGGCGAAACAGTAGTAGATGCTTTCATCAAAGCAAAAGAATATCTATGTGCAATGGTGGATTGTGCTATAAAGTTTGATTGTGATATAGAGGCACCTAGTGACTTTGAGAAAATCTATAAGGCTAATAAGAAGAATATCGTTCTGCTGATAGACGCTTTGTCTTAAGGTATAGCTTATGACTAAAGTAAATGTACAGAATTGGGGTCAGTTAGATTTTTTGATAAATAATTTTTACGAGATTGTGGAATATAAGCGTGGTCGTGGAGTGTATGGTGATCGAGTAATATTGAAACGTTCTAAACGCGCTGAGGCTATCATTGGAGAGCCAGATAGGTTATACGAGTTCTATTACATGGACGCCAATGCAGTAAAAGAATTGCCACGTACAGTTCTAGAAAAAATTAAAATTATGGCGAGATTAGTAGTGTCTCCAGAGAATATGAATATTCTATGTGAGTTTGATGGCTCGAATGGTGTAGAACCGAGCGAGTGGGCATTAGAGACAAAAAAAGAACTTATAGATGCTGGAACACTTGACTTCGTGAAACTCAATCAAATTCTTATCAATAGATATAAATTATTAGATAGCAATTTCCTTGCTAGACTGAAAAAACATAGAGAAAAACAATACTTTCTATCTAGCAGTCCAACATTTAATTTTGTTACCAAAGAATATGCTGACGAACAGTTATCGTTGTTATAATTATGCTTTCGGGCATAATTTTTTTTACTAGGTACACTAACTCGTAACAATTCGACTTTTGTCGTACTTTTTCTCATAATAAAATAGATAATTTACCTTAAACTAATTGTGTAAACTTTACAATTTGACAGCAATTTTAATTGACAAAATTCTTGATATTTATTAAAATAATCAAGACTAATATTTAATAGGAGACAGTAATGAAATCAATCAAAAAAATATTTAGAGTTATTTTCTGTTTTATGGCATTCGCTTTTGCTAGTTTAGTGTTTGCTATTAACCCTACAGAGAAGACATACGCCGCTGTTACAGTTGCTCAAGGTAATTACCAGAAGGCCATCAGCGCAATCAAAATGCCTACTAAAGTAGACGCGTCTAAACCAGGCTCTGAGTTTAGAATTCCGCTTCTTAATACCTCATTTACAGGCAATACAGACTATTCTATTAAGGTGATAGACCCAGCTGGTCAGTCTCACACTTACAATAGTCTTACAGGTGCTAGTGAGAATTCTCAGGGATATTTCAATGATGAGCATAAAGACCAGAAATATATCACTGTAGTTCCACTTAATGATGGACTTTATGATATCATTTATATCATTAATGAGGGTGCAGATAAGTTCTATTCAAACAAGTATACTGTTAAAGTGACTAATGTATCTTATGAGTTGGATTTCACATCTCAAGCAGATGAGAATAAGGGTGAGAAAGTCGTCCTTCCTAGTGCAGTGAAGACAGGTAGTGATAAGATTAAATTACCTATAGCTTATGCTAAGAATACTGCAACTGAAGAAGTTTTGACTAACAAGATTTATCCAGTAGTTCGTAAGAATAACATTACAGAATTGGATGTAGATGGAGAGAATAGTCCACTTACTATGGGTGAAGACGGATATTATTATCTTAACCCTACAGATAGCGCTACTTATACAATAGAGTATTTCTATAATCAGGGTAGCAATCCTCCTAAAGTAACTTATGAGATTGAAGTTAAAGATGACTTTGAAGCACCTACAGAGCTTAATATTACTAAACCTACTCTTCCATCAGTTCAACTAGGACAAAAAGAGATTGAGTTACCTAAATTGACAGTAGGCGACAACATAAGTGATAATGCTGATTACAATTCTACAATTACTATAACTAAAAAAGGTAATACAAACATCACTAAGACTCTTCCAATCAACACTTATGAATTTAATATGACTAAAGAGTTCTTTGGTGTAGATAATTATGCTAGTATGGTAGGCGATTATAAGATTACTTATAAGATAGAGACAGCATACCTCACTAGAGAAGTGTCTTATACTTTAAAGTATGTTACAGATAGTACAGCGCCAAAAGTATATATGGCATATGACTATGACGTTGATGAAACTACTAAACAACCACTAGGTAAGGTCAACACTGATTATTCTGTTGATTTTAAAGCAAACTATGGTTACAACGAGTTGGTATTCCCAGCAATCTATGCTGAAGATAGTGTCACTGATTACAAAGATTTCACATTCGTTCGTTATATTCAAAAAGTTAATACATCACAAATATATTATCTTGATAATATAAGAATGGAGAATGGTCAGTTAATTACTGTTACTGATAAAGACGCAGGTTATAACTTTGCAGCGAAAGAAGAGGGTAATACTGTAGGTCAATGGAATAAAGCTGTTACATTCAAATTCAAGGACGGTGAGTTGTCTAATGAAAATAAAGATGATTTTGCTGGTGAATATACACTTGGATACTATGTATTCGCTAATACTGTTGGTAAGCAAGAGAATTATGTTTACGAGACAGGAACTACACGTTATAGATTTAAGATTGTAAATGCTACTGAAGCTGTAGGTTCTCCTGATGTTAAGGTGACAGAGCCTAAGATTAATATCAATAATTTAAAGAACAATTCAAGTATCGGCTCAGATGACGAATTGACAGTTAATGTAACATCAACAGACGATGCAGATACTAGATTGAAGAATGCTGTATATAAATTCTATGGCACTAATGCTAGTTTGAAGACTGATGTAATTGACGCTCTTACTAGGTTGATTACAGATTATGATGGTAATGTTACTACAGACAGGAAGAGTAACGTGTTAGATTCACAGGCTTTCCTAGACGAAATGTTATCTAAATCATACACTGCATTTACTAGATTAGGTATCAATGAGGACAATGAGGATGAATTTGATTTAGTCCTTAATGATTTTGAAAGTAATTCTACTGCTACAGAGGTTACTGTACTTGCTATTACTATCAATGATTTTGGTAATGTAGCAATTGATACAAGAGTATTAAAAATTAAAAATTTAACAGATGATGAAGCTCCAGTTTACACTAACATTACATTCGATGATGCTCATGATTGGAGTAATTCGGTTAAAACTTATACACTAGGTGACGATGTATTGCTACCTACAGTCAGCTTTAAGGATGATATTGACGAATCTTTAGCTAAGAATGTGGTTTATTACATTGACACTCCAGAGAGTGATGACATAGGTATTCAATATCTATCTCCATCTAAACAATTTGAAGGCAACACTATTATTGGTGGTAATATCAAAGCTAGCAAGGCTGGTAAGTACTATGTGGTTTATACTGCTACAGACGATGCTGGTAATACTACATCTGTATACTTCACATTCGTTGTAGAGGGCGTTAAAGAGAATATCTTAACTGTAGATGTAACAGGTGAAGGAGTATCTAAGTCTGGACAAACAGTTAATGCTACATTAGGTAAATCAGTGAAATTTACTCCTACAGTGGCAGATACTGATCTCAATGAGATCGCAGATGCAGATATCAAGTATTCTGTTGATGACAATGGTATGAATTTACACTGGGAAGCTGATGGTGAGGATGAATATTCATTAGTATTTACTGATGCTGGTAGTTATACAGTTACCTTTACAGCAATGGATGGCGAGAAAGAATTAAAGAAAGTAATCTTCGTTAATGTTACACGTCCAGAACTTAAATGGGATAAGACTCCTACCGTTCAGCAGTATGCTAAGAAAGGTGAAGTAGTTAACCTTGAGATGTTCAGCGCTAGAGAAGGCGAAGATGGTGATAAAGCTAAAGTTACAGTTCAGGTAACTAAACCTAATGGTAATGTAATGGCTGATGAAGAGGTTAAGTTAGTTACTATTGGTGAAGGTGCTGATGCTCGTCAAGTATGGCAATTCACTACTGATGAGAAGGCAAACGGAACTTATAAAGTAGTTTACACTGCTAAGACTGCTAATTCTACAATTTCTACATCTGCTTACTCTATTAGAGTAGGAGATAATGTTAAACCTACAATTTCTATCAAGTATGAGAAAGAATTAAAGCAAAATATCACTTATACGGGTAAAGATATCGAGTACAAGATTGAGTTACAGAGATACAATAATTCAGAGGCTAAGGAAGAAATTAATAAAACTAGACATTTAATTATCAGCGTTGTTTCTGGTGACAAGACTATATACAAATATAATCTTGGTCTAGAGATTACAGATATGGATGATACTGGTAGTACAAGTACTATGAGTTGGTCTAGACTTAATGTTGAGTTGACTGGAGATAGCAGCGTATTGAAGAAGAGTGATGAGAGTACAGACAATCTCACTATATACACTATCTCAGGTAAAGGTGAGTTCACATTAAAATTATCTATCGCAGATACCAATACTAATACTCAAGAAAAAGTTATCAAATTCAAAGTAGTAGAGAAGACTGAGGTTAAGGAAGAGAATGATATAGCAGTAGGTGTTGCACTTATCATTGTGTCATTGGTTGTTCTAGCTGGCGTTATCTTAGCATTCGCTCTAACTGGTAAGAAGAGTTCATCTCCTAAGAATAAGAAGAGCAAAAAAGATAATGTTAAAAAAGTAGAAGAGACTAAAGTAGAAGAGAATAACGAAGTAACTGAAGAAGTTATAGTTGAGGAAGACAATACTGACTCTACTGACAATACTACTGAAAATGAATAATAAAAAAGCACTAGTTATCTAGTGCTTTTTATTTTAATTTTCGTCTAAGTTTTGCTATCTCTTCACGCAAATTTATCGCAGTCTCAAAGTCTAATTGAGATGCAGCGGTGGACATCATTCCTTTCAACTGTTCTATCTTTTTCATAATATCATTTTTAGTCATCTTGCTATCATCGTTGTCCATACGAATTTTTAGTGAGTCGACTATGGCTTTCTTAATAGTGACAGGTTTGACGTTGTGTTCTGTATTGTATTTTTGCTGTTTTTCTCTACGTCTATTGGTTTCATCTATAGCTTGTTGCATACTATCTGTTATGCGGTCAGCATACATTATGACTCTACTCTCACTGTTACGTGCGGCTCGTCCAATAATCTGTATTAGAGAGGTGGCACTACGTAAGAAGCCTTCTTTGTCAGCATCAAGTATTGCTACTAGCGTGACTTCAGGTAAATCTAGTCCTTCACGTAATAAATTAATACCGATAAGTACGTCAAATTCGTCCGCTCTAAGTTCGTTTATTATTTTCACACGCTCTAGTGTATCAATATCACTGTGTAGATATTTTACTCGTATGCCATTTTCACCGAAATATGCACATAAATCTTCTGCCATTTTTTTAGTTAAAGTTGTAACAAGCACTTTACCATGTTTTGAAATATTCTTGTTGATTTCATCATACAGATTATCTACTTGACCACTGCTAGGACGAACGTCAATCTCTGGATCTAATAAATACGTTGGACGGATTACTTGTTCTACTACGTTACCAGCAAGGGATAGTTCATATTCGTTAGGTGTAGCAGATACATAGATTGCTTGTCCAATTCTATGATTGAATTCTTCAAAATTAAGAGGTCTATTGTCAAATGCGCTTGGCAATCTAAATCCATAATCAACTAAGCTGGTCTTTCTCGCGCGGTCACCATTATACATTCCTCGCACTTGAGGTAGGGTAATGTGGCTCTCGTCTACAAATAATAAGAAACCTTGTGGGAAATAATCAAGTAGAGTATATGGAGGCTCACCCGGACTCCTACCATCAAAGTATCTAGAGTAATTTTCAATACCAGAGCAGTAACCCATCTCTTGCATCATCTCTAGGTCATAATTTGTTCGTTCTTTAATTCTTTGCGCTTCTATATATTTACTTTGTTTAGTGAAAAATTCTTCTCTTTCTTTTGCGTCTGTACGAATTTTACTTAGAGCGGAATTAAGTTTCTCACTTCCTACAGCGTAGTGGCTCGCTGGGAATATTGCTACGTGCTTAAGTTTATTCAGTACTCTACCTGTAACTACCTCAAATTCGCTGATTTGTTCTATCTCATCATCAAAGAATTCAACGCGTATTGCACGTTCACTGCTATCGGCTGGGAATATGTCAACTACATCTCCGCGGGCACGGAAAGTTGCACGTGCGAAATCAACCTCATTGCGTTCATACTGTATGCTAATGAGACGTTTAATTAGTTCTTCACGTGTAAACTTCTCTCCAGCACGTAGAGAGATTTGAAGGTTATAGTACTCTTCAGGTGCTCCTAATCCATAAATACATGATACTGATGCTACTACTATTGTGTCACTTCGTTCTAATAAACTTGCTGTGGCGCTGTGACGCAATTTATCAATTTCATCGTTAACACTCATATCTTTTTCGATGTAAGTGTCACTTGAGACAATGTATGCCTCTGGTTGATAATAATCGTAGTAAGAAACAAAAAATTCGACCCTATTGTTCGGGAAAAATTCTCTAAACTCGTTACATAATTGCGCTGCTAATGTTTTATTGTGAGCAAGTATTAGAGTAGGGCGGTTTACTTGTGCTATTACATTAGCCATTGTGAAAGTTTTTCCGCTACCTGTTACACCTTTTAATACTTGCGTAGTCAATCCATCATTAATACCCTCTACTAGAACTTTAATGGCTTCAGGTTGGTCACCTGTAGGAGCATATTTAGATACCAATTCAAATTTGCGATATTCCATATTATTACCTAAATATCAGTCGTATTATTACACCTATCAGTGCGGTAATGATTGCCAAAATACAAGTTCTACCAAGCAGGAAAAGTAAATTACGTTTGTTATTTGTAAGTTCTCTGTGGAAGCCTTCACCTTTAATTTTCAAAGATACACAATAGACTGGGCTACCCTTTTTATCAGATTTAAATAGTTCAATATAATTATCATAACTAAGATTAGTCATGATTTTTTCTAGTTCATCTGGATAGATTACATATTTATCAGCAGTATATGAGATAATATCGCGCGGAGAAATAAGACAAGATTTTTTACCTTGACATTTTTGGTATACATATTCCATTACATATTTCTCTTTAAAAGTTAACATAATCTAAATTGTGATACTGAAGAATATAATCAATGCTAGCATACTCCCAATGAACGAAGCAATCATCGTATAGACATACTGGAGTATCGTAGGTGAAGATTTCTTGGGTTTAACCTTGCCAGTCTCTTGCTCCAATACACTCCTTGCTTTAGGTAGTAGAGAATAGCAGTAGGTATTTTCTTCACTAAACTTAATATTGATATACTCTTGTTTCTCTAAAAAATCGATAATCTGTCTAATGCTGTCTGCATCATACTGTGATTTTTGGTTTAAAGTAGTAATAATCTCTTCACTAGTGGTCACCTTATACGCAGTACCAGTAGCCAACTTATTTAGTACTTTTAGTACAGATATAGATTTTTTGTCTAACATAAACACTCCTATTATATCATTTGTGAATATTTTTTGCAATCTTTTATAAATTATTTATTCAGCGAAATGTATAATGCAATTTGTTCTTTGATGAATGCAAAAGCGGTGTCAAAAGGCTCGTCCGTAGTCAAATCAATGCCGATTTCTTTTAATATCTCGATAGCATTTTTATCTACACCATTTTTTAAGAAACGAATATAATCTTTAGTCACATTTTTATCTTTTAAAATTTTGGTTACTATTGAGATAGCAGTGATTAAACCTGTAGAGTACGAATATACATAATAAGCATTATAGAAATGAGGTATCCTTGACCACTCATAAGATAGATTTTTAGGTAAAATACACGAATTGCCGTAATATTTCTTACTTAGTTCGTAATATTTATCATTAAAATCTTTATATGTGATAGGTGTATCATTTTCTATTTTTGTGTGAGCGTAAAGTTCAAATTGTGAGAATAATGTCTGTCTAAATATTGTGGAACGTACATTATCTAAGAATTGTTTAACATATACAATGCGTTCGCTAGGCTTGTAAGTATTTTGCATATATAGGTTGAGGAGTATTTCATTTACAGTGCTAGCAATCTCAGCTGCGAATATTGTGATACCCGCTTTTTCCATTGGCTGAGATGAATTGAAGTATTCAGCATTAATACAGTGACCCATCTCATGAGCGAGGGTAGTCATAGAAGAATAATTATCATTCCAATTCATCAATATTACAGTTTTAGCGTCATAGCAGTTAGAACAATAACCACCCGAGTTCTTGTTTTCACATGGCATATAATCAATCGAGCGGTCGTTAAATTTCTTCTCAACAAGATTTAAGTATTCTTCCCCGAGTGGAGCGAGTGCTTTTTTGATAGTATCTTGTGCTTGTTCGATACTGATTTTTTTAGCGCTCTTATGTTTTTCAAATAAATCGTAATAACTGTAGTCCTTCAGTCCACTAGCACGTTTATTAATCTTGATATACTTTTGAAGTAGCGGTATATTTTTAACTACATTTTTTATATTGTTGTTATATACAGATACAGGTATATCTTCAGCATTCAGTGCCATCTCTAATGCTGTAGAATAATTCTCCAATTTAACACTATCGTTCATTGATTTGACTTCTTGTAGATATAATTCTGCAAAAGTTTTATTAAATCTCGCATATCCATTCATAAGAGAATTGAATGCTGATTTACGCAAATTACGATCATTAGAAGTAATCAATCTAGAATATTGTGCATCACTAACTTTGTACTTTTTACCTTTAGAGTCTATAGCATCGTCAAATGGCATCTCCGAGTTGGTCATAATATCAAATATACCCACAGGATTTGCAAAAGAATTATTTAATTTTGAGATAATTTCACTCGTTTTTTCATCTAGACGATGTGCTTTATTTTTAATAATATCTTTTATTTTTGTATCTAAATTCTTAGATCTAGGGTCTAATAGCAGTTCATTTAGATATTTTTTATCAAGTGCATGCAGTTGAGGAGATACGAAAGAAGTCACTCTATTTAATTTATCTATAGCAATCTCATATTTTGATATTAGTTCAAGTATTTTGATATTTGAATTGTCAATATTATAAGAATTTGATAGATAAAATGTGAATTTTCCTATCAAAATATATTCATTTTTAAATTTATTGAAAAATTCAAAAAATTTGTCCTTATTTTTAAATTGATTTTTATATTTAGGTTGTTCTTCTATCAATCTATCTATAGCTTTGAATACATTATCTATTTCTTTCTCATTTTTAAAGAATTCTATGTCCCATTTATATTTTTCGTCTATTTGCTTTCTGGTTTTCATAATTCTCCTTGTTTACAATTATTTCCAATATTATGATTTTATATAATAACGAAATATGCGTCAAGCAATTTTTGATAGTTGTACTTCTTGACATAGGGTATTGACAATTTTCTTAATATGTGATAGTATAATATTGGAGGAAGGATTATGAGAAAGTTATTTCTAATTTTATGTTTGGCGTTCTCTGTATTAGCTTTTGGTTATCCATGTTTAGTTTTACCTATTGGCACATACACAATGAAGGCTACAGAGAATACATCAATATCATATACATTTAAGTTCAATGGTAAAGTTGAAATGGCAACTAAAATTAAAGAAACCGAGACTAAGAAGGAATATTTCTACAAACTTGATTGGAAGAGAGGCGTAATTATCAGCGAAGATGATAAATTTGATGATAAGGATATGACTTTAAAGATTTCGTCTATTAACTCAGTTGGCGGAGCAGATAATCCAATCGCAATGGCTATATCTATTGGTGTGGCAGTATTAGATTTGGTTTTGGTACTCACGATTAGAAAGAAGCGTAGTTAATGCTACGCTTTTTTTATTAATAGTGAATTTTGTTCGGTAGAAAACTTTTTCTAGTTCGATAATTACAATGTCTTTTACTTGAAAATTGTCGAAAATTTTTATATAATTATGTTTAACTGGTTTAAGGAAATAATTGTTTAAAGAGGACATATGTTAGAGAATATAGTAGTCAAAGGTGCGAAAGAAAATAATTTAAAAAATATAGATGTTGTAATTCCTAAAAATAAATTAGTTGTTTTTTCAGGCGTAAGTGGTTGTGGTAAATCTACACTTGCTTTTGATACAATATTCGCAGAGGGACAACGCAGGTATATGGAGAGTCTCTCTAGCTATGCTCGTCAGTTTCTAGGGCAAATGGATAAACCGGATGTCGAGAGTATAGATGGTTTAAGTCCCGCTATATCGATTGATCAAAAGAGTACTAATAACAATCCTCGTTCTACTGTAGGTACGGTTACAGAGATATATGACTATCTTCGATTGTTATTTGCACGAATTGGCAAACCATATTGTCCAAAGTGTGGCAAACCTATTTCTGTCCAGACACTTGATCAAATAGTGGACAAAGTATTGGAGGCTAATGATGGTGATAAGATGCTCATCATGTCACCAATAGTACGTGACCAGAAAGGTACGCATGAGAAGACTCTTGAAAGTCTTAAAAAAGATGGTTACGTTCGTGTCATGGTTGACGGAGAAGTTTATTCATTAGATGATGCCATAGTTCTAGAGAAGAATAAGAGACATAATATATATGTGGTGGTAGATCGTATAGTTAAGAAAGAAAATATCAGTTCACGACTGACCGAGTCTATTGATAAATGTTTACAATTGGCTAATGGATTAGTTATCGTTAATACAAATGGTATTGATAGATTATATAGCGTTAAGTATAGTTGTGTCGATTGTGGCATATCTATCCCTGACATAGAGCCTACGTTATTCAGTTTCAATAATCATGCAGGTGCTTGTCCTAAATGTAGCGGACTGGGATATGTGATTAAGATTGGTGAGAGTAGTATAGTCAAGAACGATAGATTGTCAATTAACGAAGGTGCATTGTCTGTAATGGGCTTCAATATTGATTCTACAGGAATTACTAAAAAAGCACTTATGAAGTTAGGAAAAAAATATGATTTTACTGTCAATACTCCATATTATCAAATATCTAAAGAGGGACGTAATGCACTTATCAATGGTGAAAGTGGAGATAGTGAATTGGTTGCACCTAATCTACATCAATATATTGTGAACAAGAACGCGCTTTTTATGGGCATAATACCCGACTTGCTTCGTAGATTTCAAGAGTCACAGAGTGAGTATGTTAAAGAAGAGATATATAAACTCATGAGTGAAGATACTTGTCCAGATTGCTTAGGTAGACGACTTAATCCAAGTGCATTATCAATTAAGATAGCGGGCAAGAACATTGCAGACTTGTCCAGTATGTCTATAAGTAAATTATATGCTTTCCTTATTGAACTCAAATTGACAGAAAATGAACACATGATAGCCGATAGTATTTTAAAAGAGATTACTTCTAGATTATCATTTCTTATAAACGTAGGATTGACATATTTAGATTTGTCTAGACGTGCAGGTACATTGTCTGGTGGAGAGTCTCAAAGAATTCGTTTGGCGACTCAAATAGGTAGTGGACTTAGCGGAGTATTATATATATTGGACGAACCAAGTATTGGTCTGCATCAGCGTGATAATGATAAACTAATTGATACACTTAAGAATTTGAGAGATTTAGGTAACACTTTAATCGTGGTGGAGCATGACGAAGATACGATACGTCAAGCAGATTACCTTGTAGATATTGGTCCTAAGGCAGGTGTTAATGGCGGACGTGTAGTAGCACATGGTAGTGAGGATGATTTAATAAAGAGTGAAGAGTCTATTACTGGTAAATTTTTGTCTGGAGAGATGAAGATAGAAGTTCCTAAGAAGAGACGTGAGATAAAAAATGGATATATTCGTCTGTTGGGATGTAAAGAACATAACTTAAAAAATATAGATGTTGCTATTCCACGTGGTGTATTTACTTGTGTAACAGGAGTAAGCGGTAGCGGTAAATCTACATTGGTTAATGATATATTCTATCAAGCACTATTTAATACCTTGAATAAACGTGACCAATCGAAAAATTTGCAAGCAATATTGGGAATAGAAGAGATTGATAAGGTGATTCAAATAGATCAAACACCTATTGGCCGTACTCCTAGAAGTAATCCTGCAACCTATTCGGGTGTGTTTACTAAAATTAGAGAATTGTTTGCTTCAACACCTTCAGCGAAAGAAAAAGGAATTACTGCAGGCAATTTTAGTTTCAATATCGAAGGCGGTAGATGTGAGGCTTGTGCTGGTGATGGCGTGAAGAGACTCAAAATGTATTTCATGGCAGATGTATATGTACCTTGTGAGGTTTGCGGTGGTAGACGTTATTCGCGTGAGACTCTTGAGGTAAAGTATAAAGGCAAATCAATATACGATGTTCTAGAGATGACCATTGATGAAGCGTACGATTTCTTTGATGCAGTACCTCAAATCAAGCGTACTTTACAGACATTAGTTGATGTTGGTCTAGGATATATTAAACTAGGGCAGAGTGCTACTACTTTATCTGGAGGAGAGGCTCAAAGACTAAAACTAGCAAGTGAATTGACTAGACGAGATACTGGCAATACGATTTATATTTTAGATGAGCCAACTACTGGTCTACATTCGTTTGATGTGAAGAAGTTAGTTGACATATTACAGCGCTTGGTAGGTAACGGAAATACTGTCGTTGTAATAGAACACAATTTGGATGTTATTAAGACTGCTGATTATATTATTGACATGGGTCCAGAAGGCGGAGATGGTGGCGGTAAAGTAGTCGCTATAGGTACACCTGAGGAAGTATGTAAAGTAAAAGGTAGTTATACAGGTATGTATTTAAAAAAGTTGGTGCAACATGGCAAAAATTCCTAGAGAAGTCAAACGCGCCTATAGATACCTCGATGTGAATTATAATGCTAGCATCGAAGAGGTTAAGACCAGAGCACGTATTTTGACTAAAGTATATAGAGTTAAAAATATAAAGTCTGGCAAAATAAAGATAAATAAGATTAAGAAAATTAATGAATCTGCACAGATTATTCAAAGATTTATAAAAACTTCGGGTGTTCCTGAAATTCAACGCCCAAAGCTTGATACCAGTATGGAATCTGTCTTTAATGGATTGTACCTATTGGTATTGATTAGTATTGCAACCGTGGTCTCATATATAGCATTGTTATAACAATGTTAGAGTACTAATACCATTCGCTTGATTTAGTCCTTGTAAATTGTAGTTTAATAATCTTGAATAAGTGATGGCATCTTCTTGGTTTTCATTGATTACCGCAGTGCATAGATACTGTAAATAATCGGACACTATTTGAAGATCTTTTCTAGAGATAGATATACATAGTTTATCCATCTCTTTTGTCCAGTAAATATTGAGATTATTTATGCGTTTACCTAATTCAGCATCCGTGATGTCGGTATTCAATGTGGATGTATAAATTTCGGTACTTTCCTTTTCTAGATATTCAAATGTCTTATCTATATGTATGCTGTCCCAGATGCATAGACCTGTTACAGCTAGAAATATTAATAACATTGGTATAAACGTCTTCATAGTTTGACCTCCTTAGTTATATCATCAATTAGATGAAATTCCTTGTTTTTTTCTTGATAATAGACTTTGCCGGCATCATCTATAGAGAATATCAGCAAGTCTTTTATGCTAAGTTTTAGGTGAGATAATATTGAGTTAACTTTTTTATTGTCTAATTTGGCTGATTTTACTTCATCTTTAATCAGTTTGCCATCGGAAATTATAATATGTGGAAGTTGTGCGGGAGGATTTTCTGCTTTGACATCTTGAGCAGTGGCTGGCGCACAATTGCTCTTTGGGATGACACTCATCTTGCCATTAGTCTCAATTATTGCATAGAGAATTTGGTCAAATGAATAATAGTTGCACTGACGTATCGTTTCTAATAAGTCGTCAATGTTCATGTTTAAGTCTTTTAGTGCCTGATATTCTATTCCTTTAGGACTAACGACCACTACAGGACGTCCGCTCATAAGGCGTCTAATTTTAATATTTTTACGCGTTAATAGTGTGATTATATAATGAATTAGAACCAAGATTGCAAGTGGCAAAATTCCATTCAAAAGAGGGATATTCGTATCACTCATAGGTAGAGTAGCGAGGTCTGCAATTATAAGTGTAATTACCACTTCATATGGTTGCATTTCACCAATCTGTCTTTTACCCATAAGTCTTAAGAAAATCAATACTGTTATATAGATGATTATTACTCTCAAAAAAATTATGAACATACAATAATTATGTTCAATAATTTCAAATTTATAAAAATATTTTATATTTTCGCTTTCTTTTTCTTTCTAATTATTTGCATTACATCGTTTAAACTATATAAATTAAATACATGACAGAGAATTATAGTCGCCAGCATACTTGCACCGCCACCGATTACACAAGCGAAGAAAATGTTGAATACTTTAACTAAAATGTTACCTATAAAGTTGCCAAGTAGAGAAGAAGGCAATGCAATTAGCATATATTTAAAAGTTGTCTTTATAAGGTTTATTTTAAGACAAGGTATAGTCTTTTTTATCATACGTAAGTTGAGTAGGGATATAGTAGTCATTGAGAGGAAGAAAGATACAGTGACAGAGTTGATACCAAGCAATGGAGTACCGATGATTAGTGTAGCGAACAGTATAATCGAACCCACTATATAATTGACAAATGATTTAACTTCCATATTTAGTGCATTTAGGATACTTCCAGTTAGATTACATAGGGTGATAGGTAGTACACATATAGCAGATATCTGTAGCATTACTCCAGAACTTAAGTTATCAAATAATATACATCCTATCATATCTCCTACAGATAGGTACAAAGGTACAAATAGCATACTGAGATATATAGAGACTTCAATAGAAGAGCGTATATTGTTCTCTATCTGGTCGTGCTGATTTTTAGCCATCATAGAACTGATAGATGGTATCAGTACCATACTTATACTTCCAATAACTGCCATTGGAACGAATAGCATAGGGAAAGTCATACCCATAATGACACCAAAACTGGATACTGCTTCACTACTAGAATACCCATTTAAAATTAACATTGTAGGTATGATTAAGGTAGTGAGGGGTTGTAC
>CATLDS010000003.1 GCA_949902685.1 uncultured Christensenellaceae bacterium
ATTGGAAATTTGAAATTAGAGATTGAAATGTTAAAAGCAATAAAAGAGCCTACAATAAATCAAAAATTTAATATTTTAGATGAGTACTTTTCGTTTTGTGTAGACAATGATATTGATGTTTATCGAATAGAGTCTACATATAAATTTGAAAATTATCTAAAGAAGAAACAAGAAAATATTTAAGGAGAAAAATAATGGAAAATTTTTATAAGCAAACAGAATTAGAGTTTGAAGATAAAGGTATAATGACTTTGATAGCAGATTTGCAGTCTTGTTATGATAGTCAGCAAAATAATTTTTGTAAACTATGCTTTTGTGTAAACAAGATATGTAATTACTTTGATTGTAATTACATAGGTAAAGAAAAGAAATCAAATGAGTATTACGATAAGAATAAGTTGCTTGCTAGATTTGGTTTCGAACGTTCTGTAGTATCACGTATGATTAATTGCTATTTAAGATTTATGACAGGAACAGATATTAATTCTGTAAATATGAAAGAGTGGTATATCGGTTATTCTCAATCAAAATTATTTGAAATGCTTAACTTGTCTACTCTATCATTGGAAGACGCTATTAATAAAAAACTTATTAGAACTGATATGACTGTGAAAGATATACGCGCCTATATCAAGTCAGTTAAAGACGGCAACGATAAAGCTGAGAAAGTTCTAGAAGACACTAAGCAAATGGCTGAAGATGAAGAAATACCTATGGCATATGATCCAAGTCAGCATTATGATTTAGATTATTTTGATACTCAATCTAAAAAACAATTAGTCAATATGATATGGGAATTGCAAAAGTATTGTGAAAAGTTAAAAGCAAAAATAAATACAAAATCTGCTACTAAGAAGAAAGTAGCATAATAAATAAGGAGAGATTATGAAAAAGTTATTTAATAAATCTAAATATATAAAACAACTAGAAGAAGAAAATAAGTTATTGAAACAAACAAATGATATTAATTCTATGAGATTACTTAATGAGATGAAGAAGAATAATATTTTATTACAGAAATTAGTACAATGTAAGGAACAGCAGTTATTTAATAGACTTGCTGTAATGTAAATAACAAAAAACTAGGTTGTTTTATGACCTAGTTTTTTATTTGCGAATAATTAAAATGTAATGTTAAATTTTCTTTTTCATTGTTATCTATATTAAATTGATAGTTAGCTATATCGCTTAATATTGTGTTTTTGTACTTTTCATTTCTTAGTGTTATATCGTTTTCTTTCTTTATTATTAATATTGTGTCTATACTATTTAGATTGTATTCTTTATTTCCGTCTTTTATTGTGAGGTTTACAATTAATACAAATTTATTAGATTTTGTTTTTAGAATATTGCTTATATTGGGTGCAAAGAACGTTTCTTCATAGCTTTTATTTGGTTTCGTAATTTTATAGCTAGGATTTTCTTTTTGATATAACTTGGTTATATTTCCATTATCTATTATGTCAATAGATAGATATGTTATGTCATATTCGTTTTTACTATTAGCATTTGCAACGAATATTTCTATACCTTTGAAATTTATTATTGTTTCACTATTGCATGCAGTTAATAGCAAACATGATAGAGTTATTCCAAGTATTAAAATCAAACTATATATTTTTTTCATATTGAATTTTTCCTCGTTTTATATTAACATATTACATCGTACATATTATTAGATTATTTATTTTATAAAAAAAGACAAATTTCGACAATTAAATTATTTTGTTAAAAGGAGATTACAAATGAAACAGAAAGGTACTAAAAACTTAACATATACACAGAGATTACAAATTGAAACATTATATAATGCAAAACATAAGATTAAAGATATAGCAGATACATTAGGTTTACATTTTACAACTATCTATAAAGAGATTAAGAAAGGTTTATATGAACATGTTAGTAAGCAAGATACATTTTGGTATGGCGTGAGATATACAAAGCATAAAAGGTATTCAGCAAAAATAGCGCAAGATAGATATAATCAAGTTTGCTTAAATAAAGGCAGAGACTTAAAAATAGGTAAAGATTATGCATTGGTGCATTATATAGAAAAACGAGTTTGCGAAGATAAAATTTCGCCATGCGCTGTACTTGGAGAGATTAAGTATAAGAAACTGCCGTTTACAATTATTAGTAAAACGACACTTTATCGATATATAGATATGGGCATATTCGACAATATTAAAATCGATAAACGTAAAAAGGCATATAAGAAAGTCACTATTAAGAGAGCACCAAAAGGTACAAGTATTGAAAAGAGACCTATAGAGATTAGACAACGTAATAGTTTTGGCCATTGGGAAATGGATTGCGTTTGCGGAAGCAATAAATCCACTCTACTTGTGCTTAGCGAACGTTTAACTCGAAAGGAGATTATATTTCAAATGCAAGATCAAAAAGCAAATAGTGTTATTCATTGTTTGAACGTGCTTGAACGTAGATTTGGCGCTATGTTTAAGAAAGTGTTTAAGACAATTACTGTAGACAATGGTAGTGAATTTGCAGATTTCAATGGAATGGAAAAATCTTGTTATGGAAGAAATAGCAAACGAACACTTGTTTATTATTGTCATCCGTACTGCTCTAGCGAACGCGGAACGAATGAAAGACTTAATCGAGAAATTAGACGATTAATACCAAAAGGCTCTGCGCTTTCGAAATATACTATTGAAGATATACAAAAGGTCGAAGATTGGGTTAATAGCTACCCTAGAGAGATTTTAGGTTATGCAACTTCTCAAGAATTGTTTAATAAACAATTACAATGTTTATAGGAACTAAATATAAAAAGTAGCACATAGTTTATGTGCCTTATTTTCGTTGCGTTCTTCCCCTAGGGGAAGATGTTTTTTATCTACATAGTCTAAATATCTAACAAATTAATAAAAAGTTAAAATTTTTTTGAAGAAATTAGATAAATTTACTTGACTTTACACAAAATTATTTCAAAATAAAAGACAATATGATATAATCGTTTTTATGGAAAGAGTAAAAAATTTAATATTGTACCATGTAGCAACCAATAGAAATTATAAAATAGGTGATACAATAATTTTCGATGAAAACACAATCACGGGGCAGTATAAGAAAGCGATGGATTTGACAGCACTTCATGGTAGCACTCGAATGTGTGATTATATGTACAAGATATGTAATTCTCGATTTAAACGATTATCTAAAGCGGAAACATTAGAAGTAGCCAAACTTTTAGATCAGTACGATGTAGCGATGCGAGATTTAGCAATCGAACAAATACGAAAAACTTATTACCCTGACTACCCCTCTCGCCTACACTCAATGTATCTAAGCGAAACAAAAGATGAAACCTTAAACAATCTTTATGTCATGTCAAAAAACACTCACAAACAGACATTTCAAGCAATAGCCGTGAAACTTAATGGGAAAATATTTAGAGCAAACAGTTCATCTAATATAAGTCGTTTAGGTCAATCCTATTCGTATTATCTAGAGCGAGCAAAAGAATATTGGTCACAGAAGTCGACTGGTAAAGTTTTAGAAATTTTATTTGAAGGCACGGCTGAAGTTGTAGACATAATCGAAGAAATATACACTTAAGTTATAGGAGTTTTATGGAAAAAATTTTTGAAATAATCAACAAAAATGAAGAAAATATAGTAAAAATAGTGTTATCCAATACAGATAGCGAAATTAAAAAGATTATCATACGTCCTGTCTTAATAAATAATAAAATTAAATGGCAAGTTGAAAAATATATCAAAATGCAAGTTTTTCACACTAATATTGATTACAAAGAAATATTTAATATCCCTTTTAATAATTATTTACAAATTTTAATAGAAACCAAGGGAGAAAATATTCAGTTCATATATAAGAAGAATAAATACAATATGAAAATCACACCCAATTCAATTGCCAACATCTCACTTAGTCATAATAAAGCAAAAGATTATATAATTAAAGAAGGTGAAAATGTCCCAGTTCTAACAGAATTAGGTGTATTTACTAAGGATAATAAAATTGTAAAATCAATGTACGACAAGTATAAACAAATTAATAAATTTATTGAATGTATTGACGATATTATTAAAGACTATCCTTCTAACACTATGACAGTATTAGACTTTGCTTGCGGGAAATCATATCTAACATTTATTCTATACTATTATCTTACTGAAAAGAAAAAGATTAAAGCAAATGTAATTGGTTATGACTTAAAAGAAGATGTGATAACTAACTGTAATAATTTAGCCAAAAAGTATGCTTACAACTCACTTGAATTTATTCATGCAGATGTCAGCAAAGATACTTTATATGATAAACAGATAGACATGGTAGTATCTCTACATGCGTGCGATACCGCGACTGATTATGCGCTAAATTATGCCATCGCTCACAATGTAAAATATATTGTTTCCGTTCCTTGTTGCCAACACGAAATTAATAACAACATTAAAGATATTGGAGAATTTAATCTATTGCTAAAAGACGGAATTATAAAAGAACGCTTTTCCGCCCTATTCACTGACTCTATTAGAAGTGAAATCCTTAGAAACCTAGGATATAAGGTTGATTTACTAGAATTCGTTGACCTCAGTCACACACCTAAAAATATAATGATACGTGCAGTAAAATCTAGTAAAAAGAAGGATAGTAGCAATCTATCAACAATAATCAAAAAATATAGTATAAAACAGACATTATACGAATTATTAAAAGATAAATTAAAATAAAAAACACTACTTAATGTAGTGTTTTTCAATATGCTAAGGAGAAATAATCTTCTCATTAAATGAATGGAGTTCTATGCGCAGGCCGCTCTTTACTTCGTATCGAATCTCTATTACACCTTCCCTCTCGCTTATCTCGTACTTGCTTCCTCTTGGATCGGTTAGGTCTATCTCTACTTTCCCTTCTTCATCCTCTATTACTATTCTTTCTACTATCCTTACTTCGCCTGCTACTTCTTGTCTCCTATCTAGTCGTATTACTCCTATCTCTCCATATCTTTGTTCTGTATAGGTTACTTCTACTCCTACCTCAGTTTCTTTCTCTACTCCTGTCTCTAGGTCTTCTAAACTTCGGTATACATATTCCTCTATCTCTATTCCATACTTTCGTCTCTCTACGCTTACTCGTATTCGTATATCGCTTCTTAGTTCTATCTCTCCTTCTATCTCTCGGTCGCTCTCTTTACTCTCTAGTAACTCTCTCTCCTCTCCTCCTTCTAGTCGGTAGATATTTACTTTCACTATGTATTTCTCTTCTAGCTTACCTTTATACCTATAACCTATCACTGTCCCTGCTATGTGGTATTCTGGATTCTCCCTATTCCCTATCTCTACACTTATCTCTCGCGTCTCTAGGTACTCTCCTCTCTCTACCACCTCTTCTATCTTGTACTTCTTATCTGTCGCTACTTTAAAGTATATCTTTCCTTCTTCTGCTCGGCTCAATATTTCGCTCGTCAGTTCTAGAACATTATCTTTTAATACTATCTCTTCTGTCTCTTCTCCATATGCTTGGTAGTAATATCTTACTCCCTCTGTCTTGCTCGCTTTTGCACTAAATGTTATTCCTTTCCCTACATATACTCCACTTAGACTTATCTCGCTTGAGTCTGCATTCTGTCTCTTCTCTGTTCCATAACTTGAGATATCATAAATCTTCTCTTGCTCGCTTCCTACTTGTAGTACTGCTGTGTATCTCTCTTTCTCTATGTACACTGTATACTTCGCATAACTATTTCCTGGCTTGAATTCGCTCTCTAGTGTAAGTACTTGCACTCCTTCTATCTCTCTTATCTCGCCTTCTTGTTCACTTCCGTTTCCGCGCTTATACCCTACATATTTATAACCAGCATTCAATTCTATCTTTAGCTCTATCTTCCTGCCTTCAAACACTTGTTTCGCATTCAGTCCTTCTTGTAATATGTCTCCTACGTATAATCTAAACTCTCCGTATTCATCCTTCGGTAAATTATTGCTCTTCAATACTATCTCTACTATTACCTCTTGGTTTGAATGCTCCTCTATCTCTACTATGAACTTTAATTCGCCGTATTCGTAGTCCTCATCTACTACTGTATATCTATCATTTGAGTCTAGCGTATGTGTGTTTGTATTTACATAGATTGTTATGTCGTAATCCGCTCCTGTCTTCCCTCGCTCTACTTGTATCTCTTTACCTAAATACAATTTGCCTTCGCTCTTCAGTCTTATTCCTTCCGTTATTCCGCTTAACTCCGCTGTGCTGACTACTTTCCCACCTAGCCTATACTCAACCTTTGTCTCTAATATCTTAGGTATGTATTTTATCGTTAACTTACCGTTATCTGTTAACCTAATGTTTCCTGTCTGTACCTTTTCTCCGTCTAGATAGTATTCTACTCCTGTATATCTCTTGTCGTCCATATTGGAGCTTAATGTATTATCTCCACCTTTGTATGTGTATGCTCGCTCTTCAGTATATGTATTCCCTGATGTCGTTATTTCCTTGGTATAGCCTTCTATCCTTAAGGTTGTACTTCTTGTACTGCTCTCGCTGTCTCCCTCTAATGTCTCTACTTCCATATCTAATGTTAGTAACTCTCTTACTCCCATTACAAAGTATATATTCCTATTGCTGTTATCTACTATTACATTTACTGTATTCTTTACTAGATATTGTAATAGTCGTGGCTCTATTGTATATGTTGTATTTGGTACTTCATCTAATGGATATGCGTAGTTCTTCCTATACCTATTTAAGTTTCCTGCTGTATACGCGTCATATGCACAACTAAATCTCACTACATACTCTTTGTCTGCTATTTTCGTTCCATACATACTTGCTTCTGCTATGGTATCAAAAGCACCTGCTAAACTTACTTCCCCTTTTGAATAACTCCATGTACCTAGAGACTTCTCTTCGTATGTAGTTACTCCATTGTTGTACTTCTCTATGTATCTTCCTGTATGCTCGTCGTAATATCTCACTCCTAGCTTAAACTCTATCTCTTTTGTGTTTACTTTCGCTATGCCTAGGTCTGCATTGTTTACTGTATAGTCTTCATCTACTTTGCTGTAATACTTCTCTCTTAACCATGCTCCGTCTATTACTACTGTGTATACTTGTCCTTCTCTGTTGAAATATCCGTCTGTTAGGTCTACTATCTTTTCCCCATCGCTATTGTATATTGCCATCGCTGGAGTATCGTACTCATATCCTATCTGTGCATTGTAGTGGATGCTGAGACTTGTACCTATTTTTAAGCCTGTTATCTCTACACTTGGCTGTGTTGTGTAATAACTCGTATTTCCATCTATTGTTATATCTAACCAGCCAGATATATTACTTCCATCTCCTATCTCTACTGTCACACTGTATTTTATCTTTTCGTAGTTCGCTATTATGTGTATCTGTGAACCATTTACTAATCCCCCGGCATCTATGTTGGCCGCTGTTAGGGTATTCGTATATTCATCTCCGTTTGCCCAACTTATATATTGACCATTGGTTAGGCTTAACACTCTATGCCCTATGAATATATCTTCAGTATGGTCTATACTTTGGTCTATTACATTGACCTCTAAATCTGCTCCCGCATAGAACTTGAATTCATCCACTTTATTACTTGGTCTATAGGATGATGCTAATGTCCCTCTCCATATATACAACTCCATACTTTTTGTACTTTCATTGTATATCGCCATATATTGCTTTTGTCCTTCCTTATCTGTGCCTTGCATCAATATGTATCCATATCTTCCTAGTATCTGCTCTTCAAATGTACTTGCCGTTATCTTGTAGTGCTTAGTGTAGTAATGTGCTTTAAGCTCTATATTACCACTACCATCTGCATATTCCCAGATTGCATCTTTAGATATGGTTAGACTATTATTATTGAAGTCTACTCTATATGTCTCAGGGTCTTTATTATACTCCTCTGTTGTATAGATGTATCTCTTATCTTTACCACTGGCATCTGAGCTTGTTCCTCCGTTCTTCCATGCTGTCAGCACCTCAAATGCTTTCCTGAATACTGGCAAGTTGGTCTCTTGTCCGTTACCTAGATATATATATAATTCCACACCTTCTGTCGCTTTTATGCTATTACTACTTATATTTTCTTCGACATTACGGCAGTAAATCTTTCCAAATCTGTCATTCGTTCCATTCTCTACGCTTGTTTGGTAATCGCTACATGCTTGTATTAAATTTGGTATGTAGTTATCTATTAGTGGATACTTTTCCTTTGGATCATATATCTTAACTGTTTTCCCATCTATTGTAGCCGTTATTTGCGATGGCATACTTGCATCACATTCAACAAATCTATATGAATTATTCTCTAGTATATATGAGCCTTCATATGCCGCAACATCTATCAGCACTATTCTATAGATATTATCTACATATACTGGTGTAAGATTTATTTTATATATATTATTTACATTTACATATGTGTAATTACTCTTATTTAACTTGTAATAATTCCATGAGCCTTTTACTGCTATTACTGGGTCATCTCCCTGATCTTCTCTCTTAGGTGTTGTAAAGTATACTAACGATTGTCCACTTATGTCTCCTGCAATTAGTGTGTATGGATTGTTATATGATGTTCTTACACTTCCATTAGATATTGAATTTACACAATTTATTGTAGCAGATTTCCATACTGGTGTTAATGTTACTTTTACTTCTCCTACTATCTTTCCTGCATATAGGTCACTAGCGTATTCGGCAAATCTTGCTAATCCTATGAAATCATTCCTTCCTGATGCACTATTTAGAGCACTTACTGGTACTTGAACTTCGCCGTTACTTGTAGACCATACATTGTTACTAACATTTATATAGTATGAATCATTATTAACTGTTAACTTAATTGTCCAATGTGTTATCTCATATCCATAATTGTATAAGTAATAGTATGAGTTCTTTGCTTTATTCGGTTGGCTATTTAATTCTAGACTATCCCAGTCTGCAGATTTATAGAAAGCATAACTTTTATTGTCTGCGAACTTATATGCGTAATCTCCATTATCTACTACTCTCAGTGTTACTGTCGGTGAACCATTTATATCCCCTGTTGTTACATTCGTGCCATATCCACCTACACCTATGAGTGTGTTTTTCTCTTCTAATTCACTACCTATACCTGACGACCATATGTTACCACCCACTCCATCGTTGGCTATAGTCATATTGTATATTCTAGACCAGCGTAGCGTTAGCGTTGGTGTATCTCCGTACGATCCACTCTTTATTCCTCGTACTGCGTAATAATATTTCTTTTCTCTTGTTGTTATGAAGTTTGTATTTGAATTTGATGAATCTACTCCCTCAAATACTATTACTGCATCTCCTGTCTTTAAAGTTATATTATTACCTTCTACTTTATAGTCGAATTTCACCAATCCTGGTACAAATCCAGTTGATGATGTTGAACTGAGTTCTATTAGCCAGAACCCAAATTGCCTATCTGCTGGCTTATCTGTTATATTTCGTGTTAAGGTTATGTCGTCCTCTACTGTGTATGTACCTGTTATTTTACTTATATTATTGCTACTATTCTCGTACTCGTAGTGTATATTGTATATGATTGGGTCTAGTACGGCAGTTATTGTCGCATCACTAGACAATGCTATATTACTATTCTGCGAAATGTCTTGCGAACTATTTCCTAATTTAATACACCACTTCGATGCTGCATAATATCCATCCTCTGGAGATACTGTTAATGTATATTTCGTAACTCCTTTATTCACCAACTGAAGTGTTGGATATACTCCGCTTGTGTAATACTTAACAGTCCATCCGTCTGCCACTCTTATTACAATCTTATTCTCGTCAATGCTACCAGGATCGGTATTGTCCTTCTTCTCTATCTCATAACTACCCACACCTCCTGTTCCCGTTGTACTAATTGTTTCTAAATCTATACTCCATGTAAGGTATTCAAATACTGGTGTTATGGTTATTGTTCGATTGTCATCCCGACAAAACTCTTGTACTCTTCTATCTTTATCTTGTCCCAGTTCTGCTAACTTATATACTCTTTCTCCAATTCTTATTCCCGTTAACTTCGATATCTTTAAACTTCCGTCCCTAGCTGGTATGGCATCAAAAGAACCATAACCATCACCTAAATTCTCCCAGAAATTAATAGACCAACCATAACCTCCATCATCATGACAATAAATAGATGTATCATACACAACTGTGAATTCATATCTATTGCCGTAGTCTGCAACATTTAAATACAAGTCCGTATTCAACGCAAACTTTCCTTTGTTGTCTGTATTACTTTCTGCAGTTGAAGAATACTTATTTAGTTTTATATTGTATTCCTTTAATTCAAAGTTAGCTGTTAATTTTTCATTACCATAGCTCCATTTGGCGAATTCGTAACCTTCTTTTGTTTCAACTTTTATAGATTGTTCTAGATATGATAAATTTGTTGATGTTTTATCATCAGGAAAATTGTCATCATCCTTTAGTTTAATCATTGATATTTTTTGACTACTTGAAGTAATCGTTACCTCTGCAGAGTCACCCCACTTGTATTTCACTATTCCGCCATCTGTCGTTTGTAAAGTTATTTCTTCTAATAAAGAAACAACAAACCCGTATTGTATAGGATATCCATTGTTAATTTTAGGATTTATTATCCATTTATCGTTATTTATGGAACCTGTACCATATAATTCATATATATTCTTAAAATCTATCCAATTATACGTATCCGCATTCTTTAAAGTGTTTTGGTTATGTAATAGTTCAGCACCCTTATCTGTGCCATTGACATTAACTGTTCCCGCCTTAGGTCCACTTTTAATATTCTCCGCTTTTGCGGCACATGCCTCTCCCTTATATCCGCCAAAGAAATAAGTGGCTCCATAATGGCCCTGTCCATATCCCGACGTCGGATTTGGCTCCAATTTTGTTGCATCATCATAACCTGTTACTTCGGTTATGTATGAGACACAATTTTCCATGTAAACAACGTCATTTACACTACTTCCCGGACGTAACTTTATATTCCTTGGGGAATTTGTAACCCTTAACAGTCCCCCTATAATACCTCCAATTGTTACATCATAACAAGAACCATATTTATCGCTACCCCATGGGTTACTTCCTTCATACTGGGTTTTTAAATGAAACGAACCCACAAAACAACTATTCTTTACAATAACATCACCAAAATCAGCATACATACCAACATTAAATTGACCTGTATAAGAAATAAAATCCACCAACCCTATCAATCCACCTGTGACACAAACAATAGCATCATCTTGACTGCGCGCAGTGACATCAAGATTTGTTGCAATAACATTGTTCATAGTTGTAGATTCTGTAGCATAATGATCATGTATTGAACCAGCCTCACCTCCAACAACTCCACCAATCACTCCTCCAGCAATTGCTGATCCACTAGCCGACCCACTATCCCAAGCACAGACACTACCAGAATCTAATACAACGTTCTCTATTGAGCATTTTCCTATAGCGTAACCTACTAGACCTCCAACAGTAACATAATAAAACTTACCATTACCAGCAGTATTTTTTACTTTAAAATTTGTTACCTTTAAATTTATTATTGTTGCATCCTGTATTTCACCCCATAGACCCACACCACGAGTAGAAACAGTAGTGCCATTTTTTATTGATTGAGAGATATTGAAATTTGATAGGGTATGATAATTACCATTAAATGAACCCTTAAAATGTTTAGACTTATCTCCTATGGGTGATATATCTTTACCTTGGAAATCAATATCTGTAGCAAGTTGAATATTTTTACTCCAATTATCCTTATTTCCCATATAAGAAATAAAGTCATCGGCAGATGTTATGATTTTATCATATGCAGCCTGTGCTGGTATACTTGCATCGTCGTTATTAAAAAACACGCCCAGTCCTGATATGGAAAGAGCGAGTGTAGACAACACTATAAGTAATGCAAGACATAGTCTTTTAATTCTTAACACCGTCTTTACCCCCCCCCCTGACAAATTAAATACTATGTATTTAGTGTACCACAATAATGTAAGTTTTACAAATAAATTTGTATAAAATTAAGGATTAAAGCAGTATTTTGTTTTAATATAGACTCACGCTCTAATAAAAAAAAATCTATCTCAACACTTTTTCTTTCTAGCGCTTCAAGTAGAGGTAAGTGCGAAAGAACGATTTATAATTGTTTTTATCAAGTGAACCATAGGTTCGAGCCCGAAAATAAATTAGAATAAAAACAAAAAAATTACACCCAACTTAATGAATGTAATATCTTGGCGCCTCGAGTAGGGCTCGAACCTACAACCTATCGGTTAACAGCCGAGTGCTCCACCATTGAGCTATCGAGGCATATGAAACGAGTTTATTATATACCAAATTAAACTCGTTGTCAACAAATTTTATGAAATTTTATAAAGTTGTGTATAAATGATAGTTATTTAATAGATTTAGGTAATTAAGTTTACGTAATATTGTATTCATTTCCGCCTTAAATATTTCTATTATTGTATTATCCACTTCTTGATTTTGCTTCACATACTCCAACATATCGTATGTGTATAAATCACGGCTAAATATACCACCTGTGTTTGAGTAGTATACTACCATGTCACGTTTCTCACCATTTATAGTATAGACATAGTCAGCAGGTCTAAAAATCGAGTGACCTAGGTAAAAATTCTCATTAAACTTAACACCTAGTAAATCGAAAATGGTAGGTATCACATCATAAGCAGAAGTAAATCTATCGTTGATACGATAATCAGCATCTAAAGATTTTAATCCCGGACTTGATATAATCATTGGGATAGTATTTAATTCAATAGATGAAAACTCCTCTTCATCGAAGCCTTTGACTCCATGTGATAGTTTATCCATGTAACAATAATGATCCGAATATAGTACCATAGTGGTTTTATCATACAGAGGAGTACCATCTGCATATGTTGTAGTCTTAAGTTTATTAACTATCTCTCCTATCGCATCATCTAGACCTACAACGCCACACATATAGTACACCCATTTCTCACATAAATCTGGATTAGTCTCGTCATAGTTATCCAATATGTTTTGATACCAACTGGTATATGTCAATTCGTCCTCTAACTTTGTGTCGTCCAATACATAATTACCATCCACTAGTTTGCAATCATCTGCACCATACTTAACATAGTCATAATATTTAATAGCATCTTCATCATAAATATTTTTACTCTCTACATATGCACCATGAGATGACACATTAAGGTAGAATGTGAAGAACGGATTAGTTTCATAACTATCTGGAACTATATACTCCATAGCATTATGTGCAAACTCTCCTTCTTTAGCCCAATGGTTAAATTTCAACTTATCACCAGTGTATATATAATTTCCTTCACTATCCTTAACTTCACCCTTGCCTATCACATTATCAAAACCTAGACTTCCATGTGTAACTTTTCTATTATAGAAATTAATATCATGTGAATGAACGTACGAAGTAGTGTACCCCAATCTCTGCAAAGCATAAGGTAGTGAATAGCCATAAGTCTGCAAGTGCGTATTTTTATCATACTTAGTGACGTCTGTCAATGATTTACCAACAGGATAATTTCCCATAATTCCATAGCCTTCACTGATATTAGTCTTAGATTTCGCGAAGAAGTTTTTAAATATTGTAGAATCATTGCTCTTGTTATCGTTATTAGTATCCACTAGATAATCTTCACCATATATTAATGAATATACATTAGGAGTGAGTTCGTAAGATAGATTGTTAACATCTTTATCATACGTTCCATCACCGAACGCAAACCACTCTAATGACTCCATCATTATAATTATAACGTTGTTACCTTTATCTACACCAAACACACCATTAGAGCGATATTCACCAGTAGTCTCGTCATAGATTCTACCATCATAGATAGAGCCAGTATTAAAGAATTGTTGAGTAGCCGTAGCGACCTTATTATCATCCCCAGGGAATAAATGCACTATTAAATTCGCAAAATAGCCGTATGTACCAAATTTCTTATAACTACCGAACTTCAAATAATCTGTGTCGAGTAAGAATGAGTCACTTGATTCGTAGTTATTGCTCCATATATCCGCAATCGAACTGATATATGACCTATTGATGAAATAACCAGAAATTGATAGACATAGCACTGAGACTAAAATAACTACTGAATATAGTGAATAATGTTGTTTAGGCGAAAATTTCTTTTTATCAGCCCATCTCAATAATACCAACCCTAATGCAGCAATAACCAAGAAAACTGCAACAAGCTGGAATACAACTGAGAAGAATACAAAACTTGAATTACCTGCAGCTATAGCCTCTCTAACCAACTGCATAGCCTCAAACGAGAACAAATCTCCGTAAATCATATACAATGAATAATTAACATACGCAAATATTGACTGTATACCTAAAATGATAGTAGAAATAATGTATTGTGCCTTGTAATTAGGTATAGCAAATATCACAATGGCAATAAATAGTATGATAGAAAAATTGTACAAGAAATATTCGGGCATAAATCCAAGGTTAAGTATACCGAAAGTAATCGCCTCTATGATATATGCACCCAATATGAAATATAGAATAAACAAAACTTTACAAAAAACACCGCGTTTCATATGACTATTATACGATTAAACCCTGTTCATGTCAAGACTATTTCAAAACCGCTTGACCTTAGAATTAATATACCCTATAATCATAATACTTAAAGGAGAAATTATGAAATATAAAAAAACAGATTTAATAAGTTATGTATTAGAGCATCATGAAAATGCGGAAGAAATATTAACAAGCTTTGGTTTCCATTGTTTATACTGCCCCATGTCTCAAGCAGAAAGTCTAGAAGAGGCTTGCATCGTACATGAAATAGATGTCAACGATTTACTTAAAGCTTTAAATAAATAATAAAAAATAGGCGAATCGCCTATTTTTTTCTACGTTTAGATATATTTGAGTTTCTCTCTAGTTGCTTAGTAGTCTCCTCAATCTTTGCATTCTCTATCTCTATTTGATTATTTATTTTCTCTAAGAATTCATCAATATCATCAATCTCTTCCGCACTATCGAACATCTCGGGTTCTTGAACTACTTTTCTAGGTCTACCTCTTTTCTTCGGCTCGGTAGGTATAACCTCTGTCATAGTAGGTTGTACTTGTTTTCTAGGTCTACCACGTTTTTTCTCTACCGTTGGAGCAGTCTGTATATTATCTACCTGCTCAACCTTTCTAGGTCTACCCCTCTTCTTAGGCTCACTAGGAGTCTCGTCAAGACTTGGCTGTACTACTTTTCTAGGTCTACCCACACTACGTTTAGGTTTGTCCACTTTCTCTTTTCTTGGACGTCCTGCTTTCCTCTTAGGTTTAACGCTTTCTTCCTGAATGGTGAAGTCTTGTTCAACCGGTGCATACTCTTCTTCATCCGTATACACTGATTGATCCGCATAATTCTCAGGCACCCCTACCTGCTCATAATATTCTTCTGCTGGAGTCTCAATGTATTCTTCTTGTGGAAGATCTTGAGAATAATCTTCCTCATACTGAGGCTCTTCAATATATTCTTCGGTAGTATTATCTACAACTGGCTCATCATACTCTTGCATATCTTGAACATATTGTGAATTGTCAATAGGAGTCTCTTCTATATAATTATACGTCTCTACTGGTTGAGCATCTGTTTCTGGCTGAGTATAAGTCTTTGCATTGTTTAATTGCTCATTGAGTGTTTGGTTCTGTGTCTTGACATCATTAAGTTCGTTATCTTTCTCTCCCAGAGATTTTTTTAGTTCCTCAATTTCAGCTTTTAATTGATCTACCTTTTTCTTCTCTTGCTCATTAACCTGACTATAAGCTGCCTCATAAACTTTATTACTATAAGTATCAAACTCACTCATCATGCCACGCTCAAGGTTTTGTCTAACACCCTTAATCTCGTTCTCTACTGCAGTCAACTCTTCTTGATAATTCTGTAATATCTTTTTATGTCTATCGGTCGCTGTGTCATAATCTCGCTCTAGATTGCGCTGTCTGTCTAATTCTTGCTGTTGTTGTTTCTTCAAATAGTTAGCCTCGATACTAGAAGAAGCTTCTGCAAGT
>CATLDS010000004.1 GCA_949902685.1 uncultured Christensenellaceae bacterium
GTATGAAAAAAGTAGAAAAATTAAATAAGAAGATTGAAAAGTTGAAAAAGAAGGTTGCGCGTGTAGAGAAGACATGGAGCAGAGTTAGAAGGATGAACGATTCTGTACTTGCCGTTGTACTAGCAAATCTGGGAGTGTTTATTTTTCCGGAATTGGCTTACACGATACCACTAAGTATAATTTTACCTGTAGGAATACCTATACTTATATTATTAGACATTTCTCTAATACTTGCATGTACGGTAATTACTGGTCAAGTACGAGAATATCTCTTCACTAACTTAATAAAAAAAATATGTGATTTTAAGATTGATCGAGCAGAGAAGAAGATTAAAAAGTTAAAGAAACAGCTAAATGAAATTACTGATAAAATGAAAGAATTTAATATCACAGATGAAAGTGAGTTGGGTGTTAATGAGGCTATAAAAGATTTGCAAGATAAAGAGAAGATTATTCAAGAAAAAGAACAAGAACTCGAGAGATTAAAGAAGATAGCCGACAATCAAAAGAAATTAATTATCCGTCTCACTGAAAAAAAACAAGAAGAGAAAACTAAAGAGTACAACACTTTCATGAAAAGGTATAAAAATACACAATCACAGATTGAGGGAGATGATGTAGTGGAAGATGAGAATACCGATCCTCTTACTGTTGATTAAGCGAGGTTATTATGACAAAATTAGAAAAATTAAATAAGAAACTAGACAGAGTAAATAAAATACATAATAAATTTTTGGATCTAATCGAGCCTGAGAAGAGGATAGAAATAGGACTATGGTCGGGAATAAGTGCTGCGGTACTTGCAGGATTGTTTGGAGGAATATTTGCTTGGCCTTGGGGGTTGCTTGCGATATTGCCAGTATTTCCATTCACCTTTCTTGCTAGTTTACCGCTATTTGCCTGTGTTGCAATTGCTGTATTAGATATTACAGAAGCGAAACAGGCGAAATTATTAGACAAAATTGTTGCTGAAGAAAATTACATTAAGAGACTTGAGCAAGAGAATGTGTCAACAGAAGATATTAAAAAGGCAGTTGAGATCATGGAGAGTGAAACTTTATTACAAAAGCTATCAAAAAGAAAGCAAAAGAAATTGAAATATGTACTAAATGAAATTAAAACTAAACCAGAAATCATTGAGTGCGAGGAAGAGAGTTTAGTAGAGGAAAATTCAAATTTATAAAGGAGGAATTATGAAAAAATTTGATGCAAAGAAAAAATTAGAGGAAATGAAATTTAAACATAAAAAGTTGTCTAACGCATGGGATAGTGTTGATATGAATTATATGCTATTATTATCTTCTTACTATGGCGGTGCAATAGCTGGAGTGACTGGTATGGTAACACTTGTTTGCTTGGTAGGTGGTTGGCTTCTATTTCCACCAGTTGCGATAATTGCATTTGTCGCTAGTGTGATAGGAGGAGCAGGACTTGGTGTGACAGTGTGTACAAAACTACCAAAAGCTATCATCAATGCGTTGTCTGTCCGCTTGAAAAAGAAAATAAATAGATTTGAATTATTACATGCTAAAGAACTGGGTGAAGTAAGTGATGTGGTGGTGGAAGGTAATATACAGACTCCTATCAATGCTGAGATTGATAAGTGTGTATCAAACATTTCGGCTATTAGTACTGACTTGTCACTTGCAAAAGTTAATGGTGATAAGAAATTATTAAAAGAGAAGGCAACTGAGTTAAAGGAAGAAAATCGACTACTCGCTAGATTAATAAAACTTAATAAAATGGTAGAAAAGTTGGAGCAAACTAAACAGAACAGACCTCAATTAGTTAATGAAGAAGTTATCGAGAGTGACACTCTCAATGAAGTGTAAAAGGAGAAAATATAATGAAAAAGAAAAGTTTAATAGCGTTAATGTGTGCAGGTGTGGTAGCGATTACTCCACTAGCGATATCGGGTTGTGCTGAGGAAAGTGATGGATTGGGTGATGTAGATAGGCATGTATCATCTGTACGGGTAGGAGAGAATTTAATTGTAGCACTATACGAGAAGAAAGTTACCTTGCATAAAGGAGATATGTATATTCTTAAGCGTCATACTGGATACGCGTCTCATTATACTGCTACCAAATTTGAATTCGTATGTGGTGACAGCGTGATAACCGACCGATATGTCGTTTATCCAGAGGGTGTCAATGTGGGAGACGAGGATAAATACGACGAGATATGTCATAAGTGTTTCCCAGATGTAGAAGTAATTAAATAAAATACTTTGATGTATAGAGCTTATTGAGAATATAAAAGTGGGCGGAGAGCCTGCTTTTATATTTTTTATATTGAACAAAATATGTAGATTTGCTTGGTGATTTTTCTTATATTTGGTATAATTATTACGGAGAAAAATTATATGAATTTACCTAATAGATTAACTGTTTTACGTATAGTGTTGATACCTTTTATGATCTTCTTTTATCTCGCGGATTTTATTCCATATGGGATAGGGAAACTTGTCGCGCTGGGCATTTTTATTATCGCTTCATTAACTGATATGTTAGACGGACAGATTGCGCGCAAACGCAACTTGGTGACTAATTTGGGTAAATTCCTAGACCCTATAGCAGATAAAATTCTCACATCTGCAGTTTTATTCTTAATAATTGCTGACGGCACAATCCCTCATCCTTGGGGTGCTATAGTTGTGACTATTATCATCGCTAGAGAGTTTATCGTGAGTGCTTTACGTTTACTCGTGGCGAGCAAAGGAACAGTACTTGCTGCAGATATGTGGGGAAAAGTAAAGACTGTAGTGCAAATGATTGCTTTGCCAGTTTGTATTGTGTTGGCATACTTACTAACTTGTGGATTTGATATACCTAGTATTGCGATATTAGTAGTACAGATAGTGGCATACGTTCTACTAGGTTTGGCTACATTACTTACCGTTATATCAGGTATTAATTATCTAGTTAAAAATAAAAGTTGTTTCAAAGAATAATAGATTTATCGAACAAATGTTTGACAAATCAAGATTAAAGATATAAAATACACTACATAGGAGTTATTATGACAGACGATAAAAGAAAAGCATTAGAGGCTACCATTGCTCAAATAGAGAAACAGTATGGTAAGGGCTCTATTATTAAAATGGATGAGACTAATTATGGCGAAGGTGTGGAGGTTATCCCTACTGGTTGTTTGCCACTTGACGTCGCGTTGGGTGTAGGTGGATTGCCTAGAGGACGTATTGTGGAGATATATGGGCCAGAGAGCAGTGGTAAGACTACTGTTGCACTCCATGTGATAGCAGAGGCACAGAGACTGGGAGGTACGGCGGCATTCATTGACGCAGAGCACGCACTTGACCCAATATATGCACAGAAGTTAGGTGTAGACATCGGTTCTATGTATGTTTCACAGCCAGATACAGGAGAACAGGCACTCGAGATTACAGAGCAATTAGTTCGTTCGGGTGGTATTGATATTGTTGTTATCGACTCGGTGGCAGCACTTACTCCAAAAGCGGAAATCGATGGCGAAATGGGTGATAGTTTCATAGGACTGCAAGCACGTCTTATGTCTCAAGCATTGCGTAAACTCACAGGTATAACATCTAAGAGTAAAACATTGGTTATCTTCATCAATCAGTTAAGAGAGAAAGTGGGTGTGATGTTTGGTAGCCCTGAGACTACTCCGGGCGGAAAGGCACTTAAGTTCTACTCTTCAGTTCGTCTAGATGTACGTAAGACTGACACTATTAAAAGTGGTCAAGATGTGGTAGGTAATAGAACTAAAGTTAAAGTAGTGAAGAATAAAGTAGCACCTCCATTCAAGACAGCCGAGTTTGATATCATGTATGGTGAAGGTATATCTATAATTGGTTGCCTCATTGATTCTGGTATTGACATGGGTATTATCGAGAAGAGTGGGTCATGGTTCAGTTACAATGGAGACAAAATTGGACAGGGTAAGGAGAATGTAAAGGCATATCTACAATCTCATCCAGAACTCGCTGACGAAATAGATAAACTTATTAGAGAAAAATTGGTAAAATAATGTTACATATTTTAAAGATTGAGAATGTAGCTTTGGTTGATAAAGTTACACTTCAATTCGATGAAAAATTAAATGTAATTAGTGGCGAAACGGGCGCGGGCAAAAGCATAATGTTAGATTCGCTCGGTTTTGTTTTCGGTGGTAGAGCAGATAGAACTCTCATACGTTCGGGTGAGAATAAAATGAGGGTGGAGGCTATCTTTTCTCTTGATAAACCTCATATTGAGTTCATTTCTAATAAACTCAATATTTCTTGCGATGATGAGATGTTTTTGTCTAGGGAATTAGATATTAATGGACGTAATATTTGTAAAATCAACGGAGAATTAGTACCTGTCGCTACTGTGAAGAAAATCTGTCAACGATTGGTAGATATTCATGGTCAAAGTGAACATCTAGCGATACTAAACAATGACTATCAATTACAAATTATAGATCTATTTAGTAAGAAGGCGGACAATCACTTAATCAAATTGCGTGCCTTAATCGAGAAAGTTAAAGAGATAGATGTAGAGATTAAATCATTGGGTGGTACTGCCAGTGAGAAGCAAAATCTTATAGACCTATACACATATCAAATCAATGAAATTAATTCAGCAGAGATTAAAGAAAATGAGTACGAAGAATTATTAACTGAAAAAAAGACTATGCAACAGTATGAGAAGATTAACGAAAATTTGCGTACTTGCTATGAGGAAAATTGCAAAAATTCTTTTGGCGAGAGTGCTGTAGACAGACTCAATTCTTCACGTAGAGCGATGCAAAATATATCTACGATTAATACAAAGTATGATGCAATTTTATCTCGTATTAATAGTGTTATTTTGGAGTTGGAAGATATTAATGACACTGTTCATGAAGAGTTAAGTAATAATGTGTTCGATGAGGAGAGATTTAATTACATAGACAATCGATTAGATTATATCAAGTCACTGTTTAGAAAGTATGGTGGCGATTATTCTAAAATGATGAATTATTATGAAGACATTACTTGTAAATTAGATAACTTGATTAATGGAGAGAAAAGATACCAACAATTAGTAGAGAAAAAAGAATTAGTACTAGTTGACATTGATAAAGTGCAAACTGAATTGAGCGAAATAAGAAAGCGCTCAGCCACAGCACTTAGTGACAAAATGCAAGAAGAATTGCGTGCGCTCGGTATGCCTAATGCACGCATGAGTGTAGACTTCTCTCGTATAGAGGATAGATATTCGTATAATGGTTTTGATAGAGTAGAATTTTTGTTCAGTTCCAATTTAGGATTTGAGATGAAAGCGTTGAACAAAGTTGTCTCTGGCGGAGAGATGAGTAGAGTAATGTTGGCTTATAAAAGTGTAGTATCGAGTGTGGATGAGATACATACTATCGTCTTTGACGAAATAGATAGTGGTCTAAGTGGAAATATTGCTTCGGTAGTAGCAAAATACATGGCTAGATTATCTAGATATAAGCAGGTTATTGCAGTTTCACATTTACCTCAAATCTGTGCAATGGCAGACGAAAATATCAAGGTTGAAAAATTTACTGATAAAATCACTACTCATACTCGTGCAGTAGAACTATTAGGTGAGTCATTATTGCTAGAAATAGCTAGATTAATGGGTGCAGATAATCAAGAGACAGGAATTAAAGTAAGTGGTGAATTAAAAACCAGAGCAGATGAATACAAGTTATCTCTAAAATAAAAAAGCACGGATTAACCGTGCTGATTTTTTTATTAAAATTATACTAAATTTATTTTTTAATTTCAATGGCGGTCACTGGACAGAATTGTGAACAACTACCACATTTGATACACTTCTTTGGGTCGATTGTTGCCTTCCCTTTCACAATCTTAATAGCTTTCACTGGGCATATTGTTACACACGCTCCACAAGTGATACATTTGCTCTGGTCAACCATAATTACCTCTCTAATTAATACATCTACATTCTAGCAAAAAATTTATCATTTGTCAATATTTTATGCTATAAAGCATTTTTTTGTTATACTTGGTTAATATACTCAAGGGGATAATTATTATATAATAATTATTTTGGAATTTTATAAGATTTTATTTGGAAATATTTTCTAATTTGGGTACAATAAATATATGAAGGCTGATGTTTTGATTATAGGTGGAGGTCCAGCAGGATTAAGTGCTGGGATTTTTACATGCAGAGCAGGTCTTAATACCATACTATTAGAAGGTACTGCGCTTGGTGGTAAAGCGAATTTATCATACGAGGTCACTAATTATCCAGGTCGCAGTTCTATCTCTGGATACGACCTAATGCAAGAGATTATTTCACATGCAACCACTCTAGGACTTAAGATTGAGTATGAATCAGCCACTAGATTAAAGCGTACTAAATCGGGCTTTAGTATTAAAACTAAAAATAATACTTACACAGCTAATAAAGTTATAATCGCCTGTGGATGTAAAGAACGTAAATTATCATTAGAGAATGAAGAGAAGTTTGTTGGAAGAGGAATTAGTTTCTGTGCTAGTTGTGACGGAATGTTCTATAGAGGTAAGACCGTTGCAGTAGTAGGAGGTGGAAATACAGCAATTGATGATGTAAAGTATTTATCACGCCTAGCACAAAAGGTATATATCATCAATCGAAGAGATAAATTTAGAGCGGGAGAGCACCAGTTAGAGAAAATTAAGAAATTAAAAAACGTCGTCATTATACCTAATGCGGTAGTCACTAAATTACATGGGGATGAAAGGTTAGAAGGTGTCACAATTAATGAGAATGGATCGCTAAAAGAACTACAAGTAGACGGATTATTTGAAGCAGTAGGATCAGTTCCCGATTTGGAATTTATAGATATTGAACTAGAGAAAGATGATTTAGGATATATCAAAGTTAACGAAAGGATGGAGACCAGTGAAAACAATCTATTTGCGTGCGGAGACATTATAAGTAAAAATTTCAGGCAAATAGTTACAGCATGTGCAGACGGAGCTATAGCTGGTAATGAGTGTATAGAAAAATGAAGAAAAAATTAATATCACTGTTTTCAATTATGGCTCTAGTGATTAGTTCACTATTGTTTTTGCCATCAATAGAGGCTTATGCGGTAGAAGAAATACCCAACAGAGTTGAAAGTTCATGGATATATGATGAAGTTCTAGATAACGAGCCATTTGAGGGTAATAAAGTGGCAGGTTCGACAGAGGGCTATGGCAGGTTTATATTGGGTGCAGATAATGTGAAACTCAATTCAACAGCCAATTCTGGTTTTAGTCTAGTGGGATGGCAGATTGCTTCCCTAGAAGCAGATGTGTCAAATTCGACATTCATAGATGCTTATGGCTTGGACGAAAATGGCAGTAAAAATGTCACGGTATCTAGTACTAACTTGACATTACAATTCTTAGATACAGATTTGGATGGATATTATGATAGTGCTAATCTAGTGATAGAAAGAGTAGCAGAGCATCTACAGATAAATGCTATATTTAATTACATATATTACGATGCCGATATTACCGATGTGATTACTTCTACCGGTGTTCTAGATAGAGATAACTACATGGTGCAAAGTCTAGGTGTCATGGATAGGTTATATTATACCGGCAATGATGGTTTGACTTATCATGATGTTATAATTTATAGAGGCGATAAGGATGCTTATTACTACTATGGAGAAGCAATATTTGACGGAGATAATGTCTATACTCAACATCTTCGTGTGGATAGTGAAGAAGTTGGTGTTAATGTAGATTATCTTAGAGGTGCATTTACCTTAAATACTCCGTTGGATATAAATGTTGACGTTAACATAAGTGATGATGAGATAAATAGTGTAGACTTGGATGTATTGGGTTTTGGTTTATCATGTGATGGCGAAAGTTTCGATAGTGGAGTAAACTTTGATAAAACACAAGACGAATTTAAGCGTACAAGTTCGTTTAGTATGAGTTTTGATTTATTGGATTGCAAGTCGAAAATCAATGTTATTAAATTGCAATATACAAAACTATATAGAGCCAATTTGGATCTTTATACCGATGATACACCTATGCAAGAAACATTCTATAATAATCTAATCGGTAGAATACAAGTAGACAACGCTTTCTCGACAATATCAAAACAAGCAGGAAAATACTTTGTAAAAGATGCTAGTGATAATGGCGGTATAGGCTTGAGAGTTACAGTACCGCAGAAGATAAATGATAATATTGATGGAATAACTTACGATTATTACAATTTAGATACACTGAATGGAGCTAAGTCTACCACTTATTCGTTTGGCAACAACGAGATTACTAAGTCAATCAATATTGAAATCAAATATGTATCAATAAGTTATATCATTTCATTTGAGGCAAGAATATACGATTCTACTAATGGAACAATTAGTCGTGTCGATAATGAACTAAATCTAGAGAATAGTATCTTGCTCAATCGTGGTGAAAGTAGATTAATTGAGAAATCAAATGCTTCAAACAATACTGGTTATTCATTTTATGGTTTTGCTCTAAACAATTATACAGTGGATAAAAATACTTCAATTACAGTAAATATTGATGAAAATAAGCCTAAAAACCAAACAATATTAATGCTCTTTGAAAAAATTAATTATAGAGTTGTTGTCAAGAATTATGATGTAATTGATTTAGTCAATGACGAAAACACAATCTATGCTATAGACAAATTACTATTAACGCTCAATAGAGGTGGCGTAGAAAGTAGTGAACTAGCAAATTCTCAAGATTTAAGAAATGCGAGCGGTGAATATACATTTATTAATCAGTTTGTAATCAATGATGAACTAACTCTTCTTCCAAATATAAACAATGGGTTCAAAATCAACGGATATTGTTTTAGTTTAGAAGACTTTATTAGCGAGTTAGATGGCAGTATCAATTTTAAACTAGATGCGGATTTTTTAGCGCAGTATGCTACGAGTACTGATACTATAGAACTTTATTTTGAAGAAGATTTTACTCACTATATTTTCACTTATTATATTGAAGCAAATAATGATACACCTAATGGTGACTATAAGATTATGGCTGACCTTAGTCTAGAATATAATGGCGAGACGGTTAATATAAATGATACTATAGAGTCGGGCTTCGCAGAGATAGTAAAAGAGGATGATAAGCATTCGATAGTACTTAGCAATCTCAAACTTTACGACAAAGTATTATTGAAAGCCAATGGTATAGCAGATAGTTATTTAGACAGTGAAGGACAAGTCGTTAATTTTAAATATGTATTCAATCGTTTGACTGAAAATAATAAAACCAATTTTACTCCAGACTATTATGATGCTGATTATGTTGAATACACTACAACTATTTTGAAAGACGATTCGAGTGTTAAGGTTGTTTACTCTAGACCGGATGCGAGATTGATTATTACACTTAATAATGAATTGGCGTATGACATTTCAAAACTGAATGTATACGAGAATGATGAGCGATTAGATATTGATTCTTCATCTGGAACTGTAGACGTGAGGATTACGGCTGGTGCTAACATTCGTGTAGCTTTAAATTCGACAGGAGAGAGTATAGATTCGTTATTCAATTTTGGATATGTATTCACTAACTATACATTAGAGACGAATAACACTACGACATCCACACCGCCAGATGCAAGTTCATTAGAGTATATATTCACTGCGGGTGGTTCAATTCAAAGATTGACAATCAATTTTAGAGAGAAAAATTATTTACTTGTAGTAGACCAATACAAAGATACAGGTGAGCATATTGGTTATGTGTCATTTGGAGGAAGTGATAATTTATCACTGACGGTTAGTAGTAGAAGTATAGATTTTACTATGCCGAATGGCTATTATGCATCAAGTACATATTTTGTCAATGCAGGCATTGAGTCTGCTTATGATATTGCTCAAGACAATAGTTATATCTCAAGTCAATTTAGTTACACATTTAGTGAAGATGAATTTATATCCGTAGTGCGTAGACATGGCGTTACGACAGGCGGTGATGTAGTTCTTAATATGAAGGTAGTGTATACATTGCATACCTATACTATTGAGATTAATTTTGGATTAACTAATCCAAAAAACTACTCTTACGATAGTCAAATCGTCTATCCTACTATGGTGTGTGAATATACCTTCGGTAGCGGAGATTTACAAACGGCTAGAAGGATAATAAATTCAACTGTTACCAAGTTTGTAGATATTCCATATGACGCCAAAAATGTAGTAATTAATGTTTCGGGTGAGATATTGAAAGGATTGAGTGTTTATGGTTGGGCGGTAAATGAATTTAACGATGCACCAAATTCGTCACTTTATCCAAATAGTACGTCTACAACATTGAATTTTAGAGACCCTATTAGAGAAAATATTAAACTTTATTATAAACTAACCTATGACTCATACGAGATAAGAGTAGTATCTAATGATAGCCTACATGGTAATCCATCTGTGTATGTGAATGGTAAACACAATGCTAATCAGCCATCGATCAATAGCATTTCATTATTTGATGAACTTTTAATAGAGATGAACCCAACTAATGTCTACAGATTTAGTCAAATGACATATCAAAAAGACGGTGAGGAACAAGTTTATTCATGCTATGAACCATATGTTTATATAGATGTTGAACAGTGGAATACAGATTATATTACTCTATATGTTTACAGTGAAACGGAAGGATACACTAGAAATTTATCAAAAGAGTATGATGCTAATCTAAAATATTTCACTGCCAATGTACGTTCATTTAGAGATGGGCAATTTAATGTCGCTAACTATGATGTTGTGAATGGGGTTATAACTTTCTATGTTGATTATATCGATAAAGAAATAATCATATTCAACAATAATTTGAATTACAATTCCAATACACTGCAGATAGGAGATTTGGACATCGCACCTAGTGAATACTCGTCTGTAAAAATGAATGTTACACACAAAGACGGAACTATTACACAGATACCACAATCGAACTTAATCAGTACTGACGACAAATCTGTAGACATTATTATAGAAATGCAAGATGTGATTGTGGAAGGTGAAACATATAATCTATCTTTAGGTGTAAGATTAGTACAGATATTCATGCAGAGTAATTTAATCCAGTTCAGCGTATTAAATGATAAGACATATAAATTTTCATTCAATGTGAATGATGTGATAGATTACTTGCCAGACAGTGGACTATTGCCTATCAACTATCAGTATCTTGTAACGAATAGACAAGTTACTATAACCACTAATGTTGATGATCCTACATTCTATAGTAGTGGAGATACTCCACGATTTGAGATGTCGTACAACAATCTTGAATATGGTTTCGGTAATACGCTAATGGGCTCTAGTGGAAAATCAGCATTAAGCAACGAACTTAGATTTTTAGGTAAATCGTTGTACAAGTACACCAATGCACATTCACAGTATTTCGAGGTGTATGACATTAGAGTATATTTACCTAGAGTAGACACTGAGGGATTTAATATTTTAGATGAATATGGCAATTTAATTGCTGGCGAAGAGATACCATTTAGTCAATTTAAATATTATGGTGTGACTTTCAAAAATTTTGGTGCTGTTGATTTTGATTTGAAAGAAGCATTGGCTAAAGGCTTTGATGTTAGATTTATTACTGATTTGGTGATTAAATTACAGATAGAGCCAATAATTTATTATAATTATGATAAATTAGAGGATGATGCGTACGTATTCATATCTACATTCGCACATGATAGAGAAGGTAATGGTCTAAATCAAAAACTATCTGTTGGTCCATCTAATTCATCACAAATACGTATGGATGCTTTCATATATGATTTCTTAGGTGAAGAGGGTGTTAAATATTATGATATTAATGATATCACTAATGTAGCTGTGTCACCGACTAATGTGGGAAGATATAGAGTAGAGTTAAATTTCGGTGAGAAATCTCAATATTCATGGCTTAAAGATTTAGAATTAACCTATAATATTTACTTCGATATTTTACCTAAGGAGATATCATTAACATATAACATTAATGATAGAACATTTAGCAAAGTCTATGATGGTAATAGTTATTACAATGCTAACTTGCTGCTACAATACTTGGTTTTCACCGATGGTGGAGAACTTGCAGTGAAGTACACTGGTAATGACAGATTTGAATTAAATACTGATAATCTATCGTGCAATATAACTTATACAGGAGCAGAAGATGTACAAATACCTACTGCTGTTGCAAATGATGAAACATTTAGAAATTTATCAATTAGAGGTATAGCACTTTCAAATAACAAATTTAACAATAACTTTATATTAAGTAGCGATAGTGTATTGATGATGAATGTCTTTAAAATCAGTAGGAAAGCAGTCACAATATCTGGTGTCTCAGTATATGACAAGGTATTTGACAGTAAGGATACTGCAGAGATTGATTTGGATGCCCAGATTAATATTAAAGGATTGATCGAGGGTGATGATGTAAGTATAGACAAAGAAAAAATTAGTGTTAAATTTGAAGACATAACTATCGGTAAAGACAGAAGAGTAACGATATCGGCACAGGATGCATTACTTGGTGAGGATAGTGAAAATTATGTATTGAATGTATCTAATACTTATGCTACAATTTATCCTTATAAAATATCTACCACGGTAGAAGGATTAGGTGTAATTACACTGTATAATGACCGCGGATTAACGGATAAATCAAAAGCGGGACTGATACCATTAGACGCAGAATTGAAAGTCGAAGTTATTAAGGCAAATAGTAGTGAATATGCTGATATATACTCATTTATTAGTAAATTCTTGGACAACAATAATGTAATGGCTGTAGGATATAAAATTAGTTTTGTAGAGGGCATATCTTCTTCAAGTGTTAGTAATGAACTATATATATCGGTACCGAATGTTAATAAATTAACCAATTCACTTTGGCTTACGGATGAGGAGTCTGGCGAACTATACTACACAGAAAGTGACGGATATGTTAAGATTGACTTAAGTCAAATAGTTGCAGGTGTGGACACAATTATATTATTGCAACAGAGAATATTATTACAATTGTGGCAAATTATCCTTATCATAGTTTGTGTGGCGGTAGTAATAGCGATTGTAATAATCATATTTGTAGTTGTTAGAAAGAAAAAAGAAAGAAGTTATGGTAAGTATGACAAAATTTAGGAGAGAAGATGTTTGAATGTAAATACAAATTTGAATTAGAGGATAGTCTCATCAGCGCTAAGTATGTATACAAATCACAGAAGCGTAAGCAAGATAATATCATGGCAGCATTAATTCCTATATTAATGATTTTAGGTGTAATTATGTTGATAGTTGATATTGTCAATAAGCGTTCTGTGATATGGGATATAGTTATTCTAGTAGTGTTGGTTGTATTAGAGATTATATATATGGTTATACCTCTATATATCAATCGCTCGCAGAAGAAATCATATAAACAGCAAAATTTAGCCGAGATGGATTATCTGCTAATCAATATTAACGATACTTTATGCACTGAGGCATTATATAAAGACGATAAAGAAGTGGCAAAAAATGTACACTCTTTACGTGCCCTCAGCAGTTATCTTGAAGATAATGATAGGCTGGTTTTAGTATTTAACAAAGTGGAATTTGTCTGCATCAGGAAGGATAAACTTACTGGAGGTTTGGATAAATTAAAGGCTCTTTTAGTTAAGAATATGTCAAAGAATGTGAACGGAAAGAAATAGGAGAGATTATGATATTATTTGAATGTCGGTACAAGTATACCGAGGAAGACAATCAAAAAGGTAGCATGACGACCTATAAATATCTAAGGCATTCTGGTTGGGCATTGGTGTTTGAAATATTGATGTGGGTAATCGTGGGATGTACTATTGCTGGCTTGGTGGCGGGTATGGTATATAGTGCAGTTAGTAAAAATCAAATTGATTTAGACTACCTACCTACGATAATATGTGAGTTGGTTTTCGTTGTATTATGGTTACTTCTACCAGTGATACAAAAGAATGCGGCGAGAAGTATCTACAGAAAAAATCTCGCGGATAAAGATGAGATAGTAGTGCTTTTCGATGAGAGTAGGTGTATAACATCTTTTTACAAAAATGGAGAAGAAACCAATAAACAGATAATAGAATTAAACAGTATTTCTACATTTATAGAAGACAAAGATTATTTGACCATTATATTTGATAAGAGAATATTTGTCTTAGTTAAGAAACAATATCTCAATGGAGATTTAGGTTTGTTAAAGAAATTACTTAATAGTTATATAAATAAAAAGTAGGCATTAATCACTCAATTTTGAAACTAGCGGAATAATATAGAAACCTAAACCAACAAAACGGCTTAGGTTTTCTTTTTTACCTTACTCTCTCTTAACTGCCAAACAAAACGAATATTTCTGCCGTTGTCACAGGTTGCCGTGAAAAGAATTAAACTTTCAAATCTTATGGCACTTGCCTTGACCTTGACAACAAAGAATATTCGTTTAAACTAGAATAATAGAGAGAAGAAAACAAAAAGCAAAAGAGCGGGCTGCGTTATGCTCCGCCAGCAACCGCTCTTTTGCAACTAAATTTGTTTATTAGGCGTG
>CATLDS010000005.1 GCA_949902685.1 uncultured Christensenellaceae bacterium
CAGCACAAGCCACCACCATCAATCCAATCATAACAGCATAGACATAGTTTAATATTGCACCTTTCTTTTGTGATGAGTTGGTTTTATTCATATCTCCTCCTTGTGATGATATTTGCCCGATTTCTAAGTATTAAACATCAAAATTAAAAACTTCCTAAAATTAATGGCCATCCTATGACCGAATAATCCTCATAGTAAGCGATCTGTAAATTAACTTTTTCGTTAAATACACTAACTTCTCTATCTAAAAGGTCTGTATGTGCATATATTATAACCGCTCCACTTTCAATATACTCAGTCTTTATAACTTTCGCTCGCAGAGTCTTAATTGCAGAAGCTGGCTCGAAATTATCTATTCTCATACTTTCCCCAATCACATTCTGCACTCTACTCTGTCCCTCGTTCATATAACAGAAGCCTAAACTTATACTATGCTCATCTACCACAGTCTCTGTGTAGTAGACGTACTCACCACTAAAGTAATTCGTCAAACTAAACTGAGGTTCACCTCTCCCACTTAATAAGATTACAAAAAGTGTAGCAACTAAACAAAATTTCTTCATGTAATGAATATTTGACGCTTTTATCTTATTTAATCAAATTCAACAAAAAAGTGGAATTTAATCCACTTTACACACCAAACACACCATATAGATATAAGTAGGATAACAAACTATCACTGTGTTTTAAATATTCTTTTATTTTCATTATAATAGACTCAATCTCACATTCATCTTGTGGATTGATATGCTCAAGTAATTCAATTCTTGTACGTTTCACGAGAAGAGATAGATTGTCTAAATTTAATTTTATTAATCGTATTAAAATCGCGTTTTGATTCATTGCATAGTACTTATCGATTAGTTCACTATCTTCACGTGCACTCTTGTACGTATCCACCAGTCCTACAGTCTTAGATTTAACTGCATCTATTATTACAGCATACGCACTAATTAATATATAGTCTACAACAGACAACAATCTATACGGAATATGACACTCGCTGATAATCTCAATATCAAAAAAAGATATACGCCCTTTAACGCTCTCTATCAATTCAATAGTTCGGTCTTGCGAAATTTTACCAATCTCAAAATTGATATTAGTGTCTTCACTCGATTGTAAACATTCATTAAATCTATTAAAATATACACTAGGCAGAACTTGAGTATCAATGCAATCTTTATCTAACATGAGATAGTGTTGTGATTTAATATCGTCAATTCGCTCTTTAGCATAATAAGGTAGACAACTACTATCTGTCGGCATATAGACATTAACAAATTCTCCACCATCTATATTAGCATTCAAAAAACTGTCTACACTGCATTTAAAAATCAATAACCTATATCCATTGTTAAGTTCGGTTAAATCCACATTATTTATATCTATTTTATTAAAAATACAATCATTTTTAATACATTCATAAATTGCACTTATCTCATCATTTGACACCGAATCATCGTACAATAACATGACTTTTTGAAATCTAGCTTTATTGTATAAAATTTCCTCCAATCTATCTAAGTGATTATTAATAACTATTTCCATAAACAATATTTTATCATTTATTTTTATCTTGGGCGAAGGATAAAATAAAGAAATAACTAAAATTTTGCTCAATTTTGTCACAAATAAAAAAATTGCTTTACTTTTAACCCTAATTTCTATAATATTATTATAGGAGGCTATGATGGAAGATAAAGTTATCACTTTAATTGCTGAAAAATTAGGTAAAAAGAAAAATGCTATCACTCTTAAATCTAGACTTGTAGAGGATTTAGGCGCAGATAGTTTGGACGTTGTTGAACTCGTTATGACATTTGAAGATGAGTTTGGAGTTAGTCTACCTGATGAGGATGTCGCTAAAATGAAAACCGTCGGCGATGTCATCGATTATATTAAGAAATTAAAATAAAAAATGAACCTTTTATTAGGTTCATTTTTTACTTACTTCTAATTAAACTTAGCTTGCTCTAGGTATGAATATAAACTTGAGAAATTTGCTTTAAGTTTATAAAATTTAGAGTAGCCACCCTCGTTATACGGCTCATTAGTATTAGGCTTGTAACTAGGGATAATATACACTTTAGTCTCTTCAACACCAGTAGTATTAGATACCTCAAATACTAATTCTTTGTAATAATAAGTCTTGTTATCTGCATCCTTGTATTCTTTCTTACCCACCATTAATTTCTGTGGATTAGCATAAGTTAAATACACATAGAATTTACCATTCTCTTTCTTTATAGAAGACGTACCATTCGGGGTAGTTGTCTCCACCTCTGCAGTATCAAATAAAGTACCCGAGAACATTGCTGTCAAAGTATTTTCTTTACTAGCATCATTGATTAAAGACACTATTTTATTTGCCTGCTCTCCTGTAGGATCTTGATTGAGTGAACTATTCGCATAACTCACTGTAACCTCATCTGGAGTAGCAAAATTCACACCATAACTACACTTAATATTCGCCATAATAATTGTAGCTACTATTAATACTCCTATTATTGATAAACTGACTATTGCTGTAATTTTTTTTGCCATAAATTTCTCCTAAACTTTAGTTATTTCATTTTACATTAAAATCAAAATTAAATCAAGCGATTTTATTTATTCTCGCCATCATCCTGTTTTTTATCTTGATTTGGCATTTTTTCTTTAGTTTCTTCTTCTGTGTCCTCTTTATGAGTGGTTAAAAGTTCTTTTTCAGTTTCTTTTTTAATATTATCCAAATCTTGTTTGGTTATAACTCCCGCTTTGAACAATGCTTCTGCCGTATCTAATCTCGATTTTAAATCACGATTTTTATGCTCTATCTCAGCCTCTTTTTTAGCACGCTCTTGATACTCACGCTTCTCTTTCTCTTTTTTATCAATAGCAATCTCGACATCCTCTACATTAGCGCCATTGTACAACATCTCAAATTCTTCTTGATAGATTGTTTCTTTATCTATCAAAATCTTAGCAACCTTATCAATCACATCTCTCTTCTCTGTGAGAATTTTCCTTGCTTGTGCGTGTGCGTTGTCAACAATCTTTTTAACCTCTTCATCTATAACATTTGCTAGTTCTTGGCTATATGCTAACTGTCGCTGATAATCACGTCCTACGAATATTTGGTCACCTTCTCCAAAACTGATGAGCCCCAACTTCTCCGACATTCCCCATTCAGCAACCATTTTACGAGCAATTTTGGTGGCACGTTCAATATCATTAGAAGCACCTGTTGTGATGTCATCTAACATAATTTCTTCTGCAGTTCTACCGCCTAACATCATAGTGATAGAATCTAAAATCTTTTTCTTAGGCATATGAGATCTATCATTTTCGTCAAAAGTAAGTGTATAACCTCCAGCCATACCACGTGGAATAATAGAAATCTCTTGAACATTGTCACAATTAGGCAAACTCTCCGCTATAATTGCATGACCCGCCTCATGAACCGCAGTGATAAATCTGTCTTGCTCTGTAATCACTCGTGATACTTTCTTAGGTCCCATAAGGACTTTATTTAAACCTTCTTGTATATCTACCATTGTAATTTTATATCTTCCGTCTCGTGCTGCAAGTAATGCGGACTCGTTCAATACGTTCTCAATATCTGCACCAGCAAGTCCACTGGTAAGTCTCGCTATACGCTTGAAATCCACATCTTCGCTCATTGGCTTATTCTTTGCATGAACTTTGATAATCTCTTCACGACCTTTTACATCTGGTAAATGTACATATACCTGTCTATCAAAACGTCCCGGACGAGTAAGTGCTGGATCTAGTACATCGGCTCTATTAGTAGCCGCAAGTACAATAATACCGCTATTAGACTCGAAACCATCCATTTCAACAAGCAACTGATTGAGTGTCTGCTCTCGTTCATCATTACCGCCACCCATACCAGCTCCACGTTGACGACCAACTGCATCTATCTCATCTATGAATACGATACATGGAGAATGAGCCTTCGCGCTTTCAAATAAATCTCTAACACGACTAGCACCGACACCGACATATAACTCTACAAAATCACTACCCGAAATACTAAAGAACGGCACTTTGCTCTCTCCAGCAACTGCTTTAGCAAGCAATGTCTTACCAGTTCCTGGCGGACCAACCAAAAGTACACCTTTAGGTATACGTGCACCCAATTCCGTGAAACGAGATGGTGACTTTAAGAATTCTACAATTTCCTTTAATTCTTGTTTCTCTTCTTCTGCTCCAGCCACATCTGTGAATTTCACATTAGAAGATACAACTAATTTAGCCTTCGATTTTCCAAAGCCAAAACCTTTATTACCATTAGACATTGATTTGAATAAGAAAATGGCAATAACCACGATAACGCCAACACTTAGGTATGGCATAATCTTACTGAACCATGGCTCTTGAGCATAAGAGTAATTGGCTTCTATAAGGATTACACCCTCTTTTAAAACCTTATTTCCTTCTTCATCCACGGTATAATTATTCTCATCAGCCTTGATTTTATCGTTGTATTCATCTATAAATGCTGTAAGTTCATTAACACTCATAAAAGTACAGTAAGCATCTACTTGTTTAGGGAAATCTTTTTCTTTAACTCCGCCAACTTTTCTAATTCTAATAGTGTAGCCATATACATCGATTTCTTCTACTTTGTTAGTCTCTACCATTGTTTGAAATTCAGTATAACTAATTCTCTTAGAAGTATTATTGCTAGATACTACCCAATAGATAATACCTACAATTACTAATAGTGTAAGTATATACAATAGCGCCGATTTCCACGGACTACTTTTTTTATTTTCCATCATTCACCTCTAGGATTATATTATATCATAAGTTGAAAATATTAACAAATATTTCCAATGAAAAGTTTACTTCTAGATAAAAGTTATTTAATATTGCCCATAATTATTAATTATTTATCTTTTTTCGGGAATAATTTAATTAAACTAATTATGGATGATATAATAGATACTACAACGCTTAAATCAGTTCATATAGCACAAAGATTTCTACCACTTGCACCAAACTTATTAAAATGTAAATTATATTATCTATTGTATCATGGCAACGCAATGCACAATCAGCAACTTTCCATTAATAACAGAATAATATTAAATAGCTTGCCAATTGTCAAATGAATATTGTATCTAGCATTCAGTTATTTTGTCAAAATTCGTTTACAAAATAGATTGCATGTGCTAAAATAATCGTATTAAGGAGATTAAGTTATGTTATCTACCATTGGAATAATTATTGACGTAGTATTAGTCGCTATACTTGTTATATTCGGTATAATCGGCTTTAAGAAGGGATTATTCAAATCTTTACTATCATTATTTAGTTGGGTAGTATGTATTGCTGTCGCTATATTTACAGCTAAATATGTGGCTGGCTGGATTAACGGAATATATGATTTCAATAGCCTTATTGGCGCACAGATAGAAAAGGGTCTAGCTGGTATGGGAGACGTATTCTCTCAAAAAGTTAATGAGTTTGAAAGCAAGGATGCTATCTTAGCAGCGATTGCTAATGTTCCTAATATTAACGGAGCATTATTGCAGTTAATTAAAATAGTGTTCACTAATGCCGCTTTTGATGCTACTAGCACTGCTACTGTAGGTAATTTAGTAGGTGTAAGTATCGGTCAAATGTGTATGGTAGTAATATCTGCTATACTTGTATTCATCGTACTTAAGATTGTTATCGCATTGTTATCTAAACTATTTGATAACATTTCACGTATCAAAATAATCGGCGGTCTTAATAAGATCTTCGGTCTATTGTTTGGACTAATCAAGGGTGTATGTGTAATATTCATATTCAATGCAGTATTGGTTGCTCTATCTATGATACCTGCTGTAAATAATACTATTACTCCAGTTATTCAAGACAATACCAAGATAGAAAAAGTAATATACAACACTACTGATAAATTGGTAGGTAAATATATAATTGACGGCAACGTTATTCAAAATTGGATAACTGACCTATGGAACTCTAGAGGATAATATGTTATACGAGACATTAAAGGATAGAAATTTATTATATCAATCGACAGACGAACAAGCACTTAAAGAACTACTTAATAAAGGTAAAGCAACTGTCTACTGTGGCACAGACCCCACGGCAGACAGTTTGCATATAGGACATTGTGTACCATGCACTATTCTTCGTAGATTTCAGCAGGCTGGACATAAAGTCTTGATTTTAGTAGGCGGTGCTACTGCTGCTATCGGTGACCCTACAGGTAAAACGGATATGCGTCCTATGCTCACTCAAGAACAATTGGCTCACAATATTGAAGGTATCAAGAAGGCATATAGCATTTTCTTAGATTTTGACGGAGATAATCCTGCAGAAATCGTGAACAATGCAGATTGGTTTAAGGGTTATGATTATGTTGACTTCATGCGTAATGTAGGTGTACATTTCAATGTTAATAAGATGATTAGCAATGAGATATATGCCAATCGTCTTGCTGAAGGCGGACTTACTTTCTTCGAAATGGGTTATATGTTGATGCAGGCATACGATTTCCTTCATCTAAATGAAAAGTATGGTTGTAATCTAGAATGGGGAGGCGCTGACCAGTGGGGAAACATTGTCGCAGGTACTGAACTAGGTAGAAAAATGAATTTCTTGGATGGCAAAAATCGTGTCATGATTGGTGCAACCAATCCACTACTCTTAACTCCAGAAGGTAAGAAAATGGGCAAAACTGAAAAGGGTGCTATCTGGATAGAGAAAGAGAAAATATCAGCATATGATTTCTACCAAGGAATATATCAAACACCTGATGCCTGTGTAGAGATGATGTATGCTCTATTCACAGACATTCCTATGGATGAAGTACGCAACATGATTAAGACAGACATAGTAGATAGCAAGAAACGTCTAGCCTACGAAATAACTAAATTCGTTCGTGGAGAAGATGATGCTATACAGGCTCAAAATATGTCAAACAATTTATTCGCCTCACAGACCATCAATAAAGACAATGCCCCTACATTTGAAATAGAAATCGAAACTGATACTATTGGTGTACTTGACCTACTCCTCAACGCTAAATTCGTATCTAGTAAAGGCGAAGCACGTAGATTAATCGAACAGAATGGTCTATCAATGGACGGAGAGATAATAAAAGATGCGAATATGCAGATTAACAGATCTGCCTTAATAGACGGAATATTATTCAAAAAAGGTAAAAAGAATTATCTTTTAATAAAATTATATAACTAAACAATAACTGTATTAATTTACACTAAATATAAAAGAAGAAAAAAGCTTTATCATGAAAGATAAAGCTTATTTGCTAGTTTCAAAATCTACAGCAGTTAACTTACTTTTTTACACATTAAACTTGAATACAATAATGTCACCGTCTTGGACGATATAATCTTTTCCTGCACTCGTGATTTTGCCTTTCTCACGACAGAGATTGTAATCTCTAAGTGTAATAAGGTCATCATATTTTACTACATCTGCACGAATAAACCCTCTCTCAAAATCTGTATGAATTTTCCCTGCAGCCTGTGGAGCACGTGTACCCTCTCTAATGGTCCATGCACGCACTTCTTTCTCACCAGCGGTGATGAAACTAATCAGTCCCAATAAATGGTAACTCGCAACTATCAATTTATCCAGTCCACTAGCATCTATACCTAACTCTTGCTTGAACATCTCTCTATCTTCTGCTGGCATATTGATAAGTTCTTCCTCTGTCCTAGCGCATAGTGAGATAACTTCAGCCTCTTCTGTTTTGGCAATAGTTTTGATTTTTTCAATATTGTCCTTTTGGAAGTCATCTAATTCATCACTAGTATTGGCAACGTAAATTATCGGCTTCGTAGTGATGAGGAAAAATCCGTCTACTATCTTCTTCTCTTCCGCATCCACCTTAAGCATTCTAGCTGGTTTACTATCTTTTAGAAGTTCTAATATCTTATTAAGTAATTCGTATTCTTTCTGCGTATTAATGTCTGCAGAGCCACCATGCACTATCTTTCTAATCTTCTCAATTCGTCTCGTCACTGTATCAATATCTGCTAAGATTAACTCTAAATTAATAGTCTCAATATCTCTAGTAGGGTCAATGCTACCCTCCACATGAATAATCTTATCATTCTTGAATACTCGAACTACATGAACTATCGCATCTACTTCTTTAATATGACTTAAAAATTTATTGCCAAGTCCAGCCCCTTCACTAGCCCCTTTAACTAACCCTGCAATATCCACAAACTCTATCTGTGCTGGAATGATTTTATTAGTATTATAAAGTTTAGCAAGTTCATTCAATCTATTATCTAACACATCCACGACACCTACATTTGGCTCTATGGTACAAAATGGATAGTTCGCACTCTCTGCTCCCGCCTTAGTAATCGCATTAAATAATGTACTTTTGCCTACGTTTGGTAAGCCCACTACTCCTAGTTTCAATTCAATATCTCCTTTCTTGTAATAAAGTATATAGTCTCAATAATATTATTATACAAGTACAATAATACAATAAAGTGAGAAAATTTTCAAGTGAATGATATAATTAAGTATATTTTAATAGGTTTAATACAAGGTTTGACCGAATTTTTACCAATCTCTAGCAGTGGTCATATAGTTCTATTTGGTTCGTTTTTTGATATTGACAACCTAATGTTAGTGAGCATAGTCGCTCATGTCGGTACGCTATTCGCTGTACTGTTTTGTTATAGGAAGCGAATATTTGGACTAATAAAAAGACCGTTCAACAAAACCAATCTAAATCTCATCATTGCGACAATTCCTACTGTAATAATGGTGCTACTTTTCAATTCCTTCTTAGAAGATAATTTCTCCACGCACACTCTTATATGGGGATTTCTAATATCTGCAGTACTACTAGTAATAGCTGACTTTAAAAAGGATAGTTATCGCCCAGTCACCAAACGTTCATCTCTATACATGGGACTAGCACAGGGACTAGCACTTCTACCAGGTATCTCACGTAGTGGCTCAACCTTAGTGTGTGGACTGCTAGTAGGAGTAGAAAAAAATGAAGCACTAGATTTCTCCTTCCTAATGAGCATACCAGTGATAATCGCTAGCGCAGTGTACGAGTCAATCAAACTATTCTCTACACAAATCACAGTGAATTGGTTGGGAATGTTCTTAGTACTCATATCTTCATTCATATTCGGTATCATATCAATTAAACTTATGCTAAAGATAGTTAAGAAAAACAAACTGTATTATTTCTCTATTTACCTTATAGTACTTAGTCTACTTATACTATTCTTTAGATAAAAAAGAGAGTTCTAAAACTCTCTTTTTAATCTGCTGGATGTGGATCAAAATAAATTTCATCATGTCTAATTTCCTCATATTTTTCCTCTTCAAGACTAAATATATGTTGATAAACCTCATTTGTGCTATTAGGAAGTATCTTTAAGATTTCAATCACTCGATGTAAATATGCACTGCCAAATGAAGCATATATTTCTTGTTCTGCCATTTTCTTCAATGAATTCAAATTTCGTTGATAAAGTGGATTATCTCTCTCATTCAATTTAAATGCTTTATTTAATTCTCTTAATTGTTTTGATACATACTCTAGTTGAGCAATCTTCTTAGCCATTCTTGTCTCAAAAGTGTCAATGAGATTTTCTTGAGTAAGTACAGCTTTCTCTACAGGGAAAGAATATAATACCTTTCCTGCTTTTGTATATACTCTAAACTCAGATTCTCCTTTTACAAATATAACCTCATCTAAAATCAAGAATGGACACTTCATATCAAAAGCAAGTCTCTTATCGTAGTAAGATTTATAGTCTTCCTCTTTATATTCATACTCAATCGGTATGATTGTTTGACCAAATTTACCAATTATTCCAAATTTGCCATCCTGCTCAACAATCGCAAGGTCGTATTTAAAGTTAGATGCATTATCATATATACAAGGAATTATTTCTTTAGAATATTCGTTATAGAAGCCATATTTATTCCTACCTTTAAATACATCTTTGATCTTCAGTCTGTCGCAATGATACTCTTTACTCATTATGACATAAAATTCGCTTTCTTCCGTTATTCCACCCCAAATTGGGCCAAAACAGTCCATAGCATGCACAAAGCAACTTTTACCCACATCTTCATCACTCGAAGTATAGCGCAAGAAGGTGTTTCTATTATACTGGTCACTCGCACTAGCAAAGGCACAATTAACTAAATTATCAAATGTATTTGCTTGCTCTGTTTTTTTCTTTACTATTTTCTTAAGTATTGACATAAATTTCTTTCTCCATGCACGCATTATATCACAAATTCTCGATATGTCAATGCCCCTTAAAAAATTTACTATAAATAAATCAACTCTGCATATTACACGAAAAAAAAAGAGGTAAAAACCTCTTCTCTCTATTCTTGAACTTCAACTGCACTAACTACATAATAAGTAGTCTCGTCTACAACTTCGATATTCACTTCGTAACCTTCAGCATTTTTGTTAGCTAAAGTCTCATCAGTAAATTTACCTCCAGTAACACTTACATTAGCATTTGCCAAATCGTTACCATTAGAAGCAGTTAATTCACCATTGAATGTACCATTCTTGATAACAAGTATTGTCTTTTCTTCCCAATCAGCGAAATCTTTAGCTCTATTGTGAGCACCATACTCGATTTTACCAGTAACAACACCAGTGAAAGTCTCATCAAATGTAACAGCAATGCCGTCATCGTATTGACCTTGAGCATTCATGCCGTACCATAAATCAAATGCCACCTGACCCTCTGGTGCGATTAGTTGACTATTACCCTTGATAGTAGCAGTACCAAAGTTATTACTTAATACATAAGTACATACCTTACTAGTATTTTCATTAGTTCCGTCTAGTTTCATATTGTCAACAGTAAGATTAGAATAGTTCTGTAGCATTATTTTGCAACCGTTCTCTCCTTGTTTGATAGTACCATTCTTAAGTGTGACATTAGCACCCTTCAAAAATTGGAAACCGTTAGTCTCAGTACCAGTAGATCCTACCATACTACCATCTAATGTATATGTATGACCATTAAAGTCTAGAGTAACAGATTGTGTACCTAACACCCTCACTCCATTACCTGTGATGTCTGCATAAAGTTTAACAGTAGCGTTAACTCCAGCATTCTCCACTGCTTCATCTAGCGTGTCATACCATGTAGTCTTGTTCTCACCCAGTTTAACGACAGACACTTTTCCCTCTGGCTCATTGTTTGGTGGAGTATCTCCACAAGCCGTAAACATGAAGCCACAACATAAAACTAGTAATGCACATAACGTAACTTTTAATTTATTCATATTACCTCCTATTCTATCTACGAGCATTATAACATATTTATTTTATCTACTATAATGAAATGTATTCAATAAATGTTGAATAGTTAGACATATTGTAGAAATATAACGAAAATGTTTGAATTTAATACTTTACTACTGAGTCTATAATATCAACAATCATTATTAATATCATCATCTAATATAAATACGAATAATTATCCATAGATATACCAACCATAATATCAGGTTAAAAGACCTAAGTCAAGTCTTTTGACCTAATTTGTAGTAAAAATTTATTATATGGAATTTATTAAAATAATCAAGCAAATTATGTCGAATAATAACCTTAGTCAAGAGGGACTAGCACGTATTATAGGCGTCAATCAAACAACTGTCAGTCAATGGTTACTAGGTAGGAAAAAACCAAATTTCGACAATATTATGGTATTTTATGAGAAGTTCGGTGTTACGCCTAACGAATTTTTTGGTATTGAGACATTTATAGACTAGATAATTGAACTATCTTGACATTTTTTTATACATATGCTAATATAATAGTATCACGAAGGTGCAGTATTCTAGTCAACTAACGAGAATGAGGATGCCGAAATAAGCATCGATGGCACAACTATGAAGTTCGTGGTGCTGGCTTTGGTTGCCCAAACTGGGGCTGGTGCTGGGAGTTAAGATTTTTGGGTAGCATATAACGGCATATATGCCACCACCCAATTATCGCGGAGACCTAAGTGGGTAAAGACGATTTGAATACATATCCAATTTATCGCTTGGGTTAGAAACCTGCATATGGCGAAAGTTATGTGCAGTGTAGCCTGCTTTGAGTGGACACATTGGGATTGAGCGACAACTTATATAAACTAAAGTACACGGAATATATAAGTTGCTCATGAAATTTTGTTCGCAAAATAAAGATAAGTTCTTGTGATGTTGCCAAGGAAAACTTCTAGACTGTTCGTAAGAGATTTCTAAGGGATTATAGTGTGGTCTCAGTGGCGATTCGGTGCAAGTTCTACGTGAAGGGAAACCGCTCGGCTGGTAACGGAAGAGTGTAGAATTGGGAAATCCAACCGAACCTTATGCCGCAAGGTTTACTTTAGGAATTACCTTCGTTATTTTAAATATAGAGTTGTATCAATTACAACTTGTTGATATATATGAAAGAAAAAAAGAAAAAATCAAAAACACCTAAAGCATGGGTATGGCCAGTGAAGATATTTATACTAGCCATACTTCTTTCGTTATCGTTCAGCATAATCAGTGAACTAGCACTGGGTAATGCTAGCATAATAGTATCCGTATTGGTAATATTGACGTTTATCGCGGTTAGTATATTGTTCGACATGCTCGGTCTAGCAGTAGCATCTAGCAATATTGAAACATTTACTGCCATGGCATCACGAAAAATTAAAGGCAGTAAGCAAGCCATCGCTCTAAATAAAAACGCTGACAGAGTATCATCCATATGTGCGGATGTGATAGGTGATGTGTGTGGTATTCTATCAGGTGCTGCCGGTGCTAGCATCCTCACTAAGATTGCTTTAGCATCTCACGGAGATTTCATTCAAATATTGATCGCATCCTCTGTCTCCGCTGTAATAGCAGGACTTACTATTTTCGGTAAAGCGAGTTTAAAACGATATGCTATCAAACACTCAAGCGAAATAACTTTGAAATTCGCTAAATTCATCAATTTCTTCACCAGAAAAGATTAGAATATCTTATCCCATTCGTTATTCCACATTTGCAATTCTTTCCCCATACGAATGCCTAAACTCAAAGTATAAGAGCCCCTTACACGCTCCCTCTCTTCATAGTATTCAAAAAGATGAAATAAGAGAGTGTCAAGGGCTCTTTTTTCTTCCTCATTAAGTAATTTATATAAATTCTCTCTAGTCTGCTTAATATCTAAATAAAACTCACTATCTTCCTCTTTCACTATAGGCAACTTCTGTAACATAAAATCATAAATAGTATTCTGTAAATTCATATTCATTCTCCCGATAGTATTATATATCTGCTTTCTTTATATGTCAATTATTTTAATAACATATCTGCTTTCTTTATATTATTTTCCAAAGATAAATAAAACAGATATAATAAAAATATGAATAAATTTGTAAAAAGATTAAAACTATTAATGAAAGATTATAGATATACCAACTTAGATTTGGCAAACAAACTTAGTATTCCAGTAGGAAGAATAAAAAGTTGGAAATCATCTCAATCAATACCTAAATTAGATATAGCAGTTAAATTAGCAAATGAATTAAATTGTTCGCTTGATTATTTGTTTGGAAAAGTGGAGATTGATGAATTTACAAAATTTAAAAATACTCCAACTTTTAAACATCAACTACATAAGTATATGACTGAACGGGATGTAACTCAGTATAAATTAATTAAAGATAAAATTTGTCACGCGGATAGTTTCACCAGATGGTTTAAAGAAGATTGTGTTCCAAATATGTCCAATGTAATCAAACTTGCAGATTACTTCAATCTCAGCATTGATGAATTTGTAGGAAGATTGTAAATATATAAAAAACGAGATTAATTCTCGTTTTTTATTTTATCTATTAGTTCGTTTAGCCTGTTCTTGCAAATATCTAAGCCAAGGATCAGCATGATTGAATATAGGTCTGGACTGTTGACTTTTCCTGTCATTGCAAGACGCACAAATTTGGATGCATCAGTTATATTACCTGCATATTTAGTTGGGTCTTGCTTATATGTCTTATTATCAGTGAAATGATGTCTAAACGCAACCGACTTTAAGTTATCAAACCATACACTATTATTCTCTGCCTCTAGATAAGTATCTCTATATTCTATTAAGAAATCCATTATTGCTTGTT
>CATLDS010000006.1 GCA_949902685.1 uncultured Christensenellaceae bacterium
ATGGCTTGATAATCTCAAGTCATTTTTTATTTTTATTTTAACATATTATTGACAATAATTCTTGATTGTGAGATAATAAATATAAGTGAGGTGAGCAAATATGAGCAATTATCGATTTGCTTATTCAATTTGTTAATAAAGTAGATGTGGTCTCCTTAATTTATAAATGAATAAGCGTAAACTAATTAAATTATTTAAATAGAGGAGATTTTTTATGAAGGAAAATAAAGTAGAGAAGAAAGAAAGAGTATATTTATTATGTCCGTACGTCGATATGAATGCAGTAGAGTACAGGACTAAAGAATTATAATTATTGGCTAGATCTGCCTTACTAGAAATTGTGAAAACCAATGTGTTTTTAGTAAAAGAGATTAATGCAAGAACGTATTTCGGTAGTGGAAAATTGGACGAGATACGTGATGAAGTCAAAGAATTAGGTGTAGATATTGTCATTATAGATTGTCCACTAACTGGTTCTCAATTACGAAACATTGGAGAAGTACTAGATGTTAAGACTATTGATAGGACGATGTTAATTTTAGATATTTTTGCGGGTCGTGCACAATCCGGAGAGGGTAAATTACAAGTAGAACTTGCTCAATTAAAATATTCTTTACCAAGACTTGCTACACTTGATATGAATAGTGAGCGAACTAATGGTGGAATTGGTGGTCGTGGTGTAGGTGAGAGTAAATGGGAATTAAATAAACGTAAAATTCAAGAAGATATAGTTAAACTTGAAAAAGAGATTAAAGAAATTCAAAAACATCGCCAGACTACACGTAAACAGAGACTATCGTATACTAGTAGTGTGGCATTAGTAGGTTATACTAACGCTGGTAAATCTACATTAATGAATGCTATAGCGAAGACAAAAGCGTATGCAGATGATAGGTTGTTCGCGACACTTGATGTTCTTAGTAAGAAAGTGTGGGATGAAGGTGTAGAGTATGTTCTTATCGATACAGTTGGATTTGTTAGAAATTTGCCACACGAACTGATGTATGCTTTCTCGGCGACATTAGAGGAGACGCTAGACGCTAATGTTTTATTATTGGTAGTAGATGCGTCTGATCCTCATAAATACGAACAGATAGAAGTGGTTGAACGTGAGTTTAATAGACTGGGAATAGATCCTAATAGAGTAATATTGGTGTATAACAAAGCAGAGAAATTATCTAATGAAGAGATAAATAAATTACGTTCTTACCCATATGATACGTGTTATATTTCTGCAAAGACAAGTAAAAATATCGTACAGTTAAAACAAATGATTAGAGATAAACTATCGCAATTCCCAACTTATAGATAAAGAAAAGCCTAGAATTTAGGCTTTTTTATTATTCTACTATAAGTATAAAAAAATAATTTTTGGCAAACATTTGATTGGAGGATATTATGGATTTTCAACAATCAAAGACAAAAGAGAATTTGGCACGCAGTTTTGCGGCAGAATGTCAGGAGGGTGCGAGATATCAATTCATGGCGAAACTTGCCCAGCAGGAAGGTTATCAGTATATGAGCAATCTCATTAGGGGTATAGCTAAAAATGAGATGGCTCATGCAGAACAATTTTTCAATAAAATTAATGAACTAGGTGGAGCTAATGTTCACAATATTGACGTGAAGGCAGGCTATCCATTCCAGTCTGGTACTCTAGCAGAAATTTTACAATTAGAGGCTAACAATGAGAAAAATAGTGGAGAGAATATTTACCCCGGATTTGCGAATATCGCGAGAGACGAGGGATTTAAGGATGTGGCTGATTTGTTTGATATGATAGCAAAGGTGGAGAAGACTCACCAGCGCACATTAGAGCAACTCCATAAAAGTTTGAAAGGTAATTGTCTATACAAATGCAAGACGGGTGAGCACGCATTCAAGTGTGAAGAATGTGGGACTATTATTTTAGGTAAATGTGCACCTAAAACTTGTCCGCTTTGTTGCTTACCGCAGGGTAACTATAGAATAGATTTCAGCATAAATTAATATAAAAACAATACAATTCAATAAAAAAATAGGTCAAATTGACCTTTTTTTAAAATTTTTGGCTAGTTGGTGTAATCCTAAAAATTGTACCTCTATGCTCTTGATGGGCAATATCTAATTTAATATGCTGATTAGGGATTATACCTTTAGACTCCAGATAATTAGCGACTGTACCTACTGCCAGATTAGTAGTATTGCTATGCTCACTAATATGAGACAATACCACTAATCGAGTACCTGATTTATATAGTCGTTCGATTGCTTTAGCACATGAGAGGTTAGATAAATGTCCATGATTGCTATTAATTCTTCTTTTTAAAAATGGTGGGTAATTGGGATATGCCATTAACATTTCAGGGTCGTAATTTGCTTCTAGATAGACGAGCGCACTTGTCTTAATTACTTCAAATGTGTCGTCATTGAATTGTCCAAGGTCAGTGCATATTGATACGACAGCATCTTCTTCACTTATCTTATATCCAACACAGCATTTACTATCGTGTGGAATTGGGAATGGTTGTATATGCAGGTCTCCAATTATAAAGTCATTCTCGTAAAAAATAAATAGATTAGGGTCTACTTTTATTTGATGATATAGAATTTCTTTTATGCTCATGTGTGCATATATTGGTGTGTTGTATGAACGAGCAAACTTTGTCACTCCTTTGATATGGTCTATATGTTCGTGCGTGATTAATATGGCGTCAATCTGCTCAGGAGCAACACTTAGTTCGCCGAGAGTAGAAAAAATATATGGAAAAGGTTTTCCAATATCTACTAATATCTTGGTGTGTTTGCTTTCAATAAAGGTGCAATTACCTTTACTACCACTCGCTAGATTGCATATACGCATACTCGTATTATATCAAAGAATAGAGAATTTGGCAATAATTTATCTTTAATTTCTTGTCTGGTAATACTTGACATAAAACGTTATTTTTGAGAAAATTATATCGTGGTGAAATATGATAGAATTAAGAAAGTATAAAACAAGTGATAGAGATGCCGTACGTAAGATATGTATCGATACTGGTGCTAAAAGTTTTCAAAAGAAAGAGGATTTATGTGAAAGTCTAGCCTTAATGTTTGTGGATTATTATTTAAATTTTGAACCAGAGAATGTTTTTGTTGCGGATGACGAGGGTCGGGTTTGCGGTTATATTGTGACATCAACTAATAAAAAATTATTTGAAGAAAAGTGTATGGAGGTCTTGTATCCTAAGATTAAAAAGATTAGGTGGTGGCTAGGTGTATTTTTCAAGATATGTACCAAATCTTCACTCAAGATGGATGAGATGCTTGGTGGAGGTGGCTTCCATATTAATATAGATGAGGCTCATCAAGGGAATAAGTTAGGACCTAAACTTCTTACCACTATGGGTGTTCATTTGAAGAAAAAGGGATTTAAGTATCTATATCTTATCACTAAGAATAGAAAGACTCGAGGATATAGTTTCTACTCACATTATGGTTTTGAAGAAATATGTACATTTGGTATCGGTCAACCAGCACTTGCGTTTAGTCTTGAGAATATAAAAGAGAAAGTTAATAAATATTTGTCATAAAATTTAAGTAACAATAATATATTAAAGTTTGCGAATTTTGTAGAAATCGTGAACTTTTTTCTAATTCCTGCGTAGTATGTAGTATACAAAAGAATACTTTAGGTACCGAAGAAAAAACTTTTGTAGTACATATTGAATTATTAAAATACATTTAGGAGGAATTATGTTCAATAAATTCTTTGGCGGTAATGACTGCGGTAACGACTGTGGTAACTGCGGAAATAGTTGCGGTTGTGGCGATTGCACTTGGATTATAATCTTAATATTAATCTTATGTAATTGTGGATGCAAAGTAGACCCATGCTTATTAATAATAATCTTATTGTTATTATGTGGCTGTGGTTGCGGTAACAAGAAACACGATCCTTGCTGCTAGTAAATAGCAACGAAGCCACATAATCTCGGGGTCCCCATGAGTACATGCTACGAAATGGGGGTAAGGAGTGACGGAGTTAAAGAGGCAATGTTTGTGAATAACAAACTGACAATGGCGAAAGTCACGACGTGTGGTTGCGGTAACAAGAAACACGATCCTTGTTGCTAATACTTGAATATCTCTAGTGTTTAGAGTTGCGGTGAGCAATCTAAAGAGTATTCTCGTGCAAATTAGAGAAGATACCATAAATGGTCTCCTCTCTAAAAAAAATAATAAAAAGTGGTTTAATTGAAAAGAGGGCACAAGCTCTCTTTTTGTTTTAACTGATGAGTGTGAATATATTGAGAGATTTTTGTCAAAAATTTAGTGGAAATATTTGTAAAAAACTATTGACATAACTGGTATGATGTGTTAAAATCACCTAGTATGAATAATAGTCGCTAGGAGAATGTTATACGTTTATACTATAGTATAACCTAGCGAAGATTACAACTGAATAAGGAGTTAATGGATGAATTCAAACACACTCAACATCAAAGAGGTAAAGTACGGCAAGGCTAAAAGAATGAGTTTCGCCAAGCATGAGGTACCTTATGTTATGCCAGATTTGCTTAGCATACCTAAGGAATCGTATGAACAATTCTTAAATGAGGGTATTGGAGAAGTTTTGAACGAATATAATCCGATCATAGACTACTCAGGCAAAGCCGAGTTGTCTTTTTTGGGGTATTCGATTGACAAGACACCTAAAAATACTTGGCAGGAATGCAAGACCAAGCAGACTAGTTACACAGTTCCACTTAAGGTGAATGTTCGTCTTTTAGTGAAAGAGACAGGACAGATTATAGATCAAGAAGTCTTTATGGGTGATATACCTTATATGTCTAAAGACGGCGGATTTATATGTAATGGTGTCGAGAGAGTAGTATTGAACCAGTTGGTTAAAGCACCGGGTGTTGTTTTCAGTGGCGAAATCAACAAATATGGACGTATGGACTACAACGGTGCTATCCAGCCTAGTTACGGAATGTGGGTACAGACCGAGCAGGTTACTGGTGATACTCTTCGTGCTATTGTTGAGCGTAGATATAAGATGAGCTTAGGTGTTCTTCTTAAGTGTTTCGGTTACACTAACGAAGATTTATTAGAGATATTTGGCAATCATCCTTTTATAGTCAATACTTTGGATAAAGAGCCTCAAATTACACAAGAGGACGCATTAATCGAGTTCGGTAGACGTACTCGTCCAGGTGAAATTCCTAATCCTGATAATACTTTGGCATATATCAATGATCGTTTCTTCAATCAACAGCATTATAATTTGGAGAAAGTAGGTCGTTTCAAGATTAATAAGAAATTATCTCTTGCTAATCGTATAACTGACCAAATTGCAGCAGCAGATGTTAAGTCTGGTAGAAAAGTTTTTGTTACAAAAGGTGAATTAATAGACCACGATACAGCTCTCGCTATACAGAATTCGGGTATCAATTCAGTTGACGTGCTAGTTGATGAGAAAGTTGTTAGAGTAGTAGGTAACAACCGCGTAGATCTTAAAGCATTCACTAAGTTTAATCCAGACGAATTTGGTATTACTGAATTAGTATATCTTCCTCTACTTCAAGACATCATGAAAGAATACAAGAATGATGAAGAAGGATTGAAAGCAGCTATCAAAGCTAATGCTAGGAAATTAGAAGATTATCAAGTGACTCTTGATGATATGATTGGTACAGTTAGTTACCACCTCAACTTAATTGATGGTTTGGGCGAGACTGATGAAATCGATAACTTGTCTATGCGTAGAGTGGCTACGTGTGGAGAACTTCTAAAAGATGAATTTAGAAGTGGTATGACTAGACTTCAAACACAAGTTCGTGAAGCTTTGCAGAGTAGAGACCTTACTGATATTACACCTAGCCAAATCGTTAATGCTAGATATATCAACAAGGCATTCAAAGAATTTATGGCTACTAGTCAATTGTCAGCACTCATGGATCAATTAAATCCAGCAGCCAGTCTTCGTCATAAGCGTCGTTTATCTTCATTCGGTCCAGGTGGCGTGAAGAAAGAACGTGCTACAGTAGAGGTGCGTGATATTAATCCGTCTCACTATGGTCGTATCTGTCTAGTAGAGACTCCAGAGGGACAACCTATTGGTTTGATGACTTCTATTGCCGCATACGCGCGTATTAATAGATATGGTTTTATTGAGACTCCATATAGAAAAGTTGACCCTAAGACTAAGAAATTAACTGATGAAATAGTATTCTTAATGGCTGATGAAGAGCGAGGACATTATATCGCTCAGGCTACAGTTGCATTAAATGATGATAAGACTATTAAAGCTGGCTATTTGGATTGTCGTCACAACGGTCAAACTATGCGTATAGATGCTAGTGAGATTGATCTAGTTGATTTAAGTCCAAGACAGGAATTATCTGTCAATGCTAGTTTGATACCGTTCGTAGAGCATAGTCCGGGTAACCGTGCACTGATGGGCTCGAACATGCAATGTCAGGCAGTTCCTACATTGAAAGCAGACAGTCCAATCATCGGTACTGGTATAGAGCATAAGATTGCACTTGATTCAGGTGTATTGATTTTAGCCGAGCAAGATGGTGTATGTAAATATGTGTCAGCAGACTATATTACCATGGCGTATGCTGATGGAAGTATAGTTAACCATAAACTTAGAAAATTCGAGAGAACTAATGAGAAAGCTTGCTTTAACCAGAAACCTTTAGTTAAGAAAGGTGAGAAAGTTAAGAAGGGTGATGTATTAGCAGACGGACCATCTACTGATAAAGGTGAAGTCGCACTAGGTAAAAACATGACAGTTGCATTCATGAACTGGGAAGGTTATAATTTCGAGGATGCTATTTTGATTAACCAACGTGTAGTTCGTGAAGATGCATTTACATCTATAAGTATTCAGCAAGTTAAGATTGAGGCTCGTACTACTAAACTTGGCGATGAAGAGATTACTCGTGATATCGCTGGAGTTGGTGAAGAAGCTCTTAAGAATTTGGATGAAGATGGTATCGTTCGTATCGGTACAGAAGTTAATGTCGGTGACATCTTAGTAGGTAAAGTTACACCTAAGGGTGAGACTGACCTTACTCCAGAGGAGAGACTACTTAAGGCTATCTTCGGTGAGAAGACTAAAGAAGTTAAGAATACATCGCTAAAAGTTAAGCACGGAGAAGAAGGTGTCGTAGTAGGTGTCGAGATATTATCTCGTAAGAATAAAGACGAACTTGATGCAGGCGTTAATATGTGTGTTAAAGTGTATATCGCACAGAAACGTGTACTTCAAGTCGGTGATAAATTGGCAGGTCGTTATGGTAATAAGGGTGTTGTATCAGTAGTATTACCAGAGAGTGATATGCCATATATGCCTAATGGTGAGACAGTTGACATTTGTCTAAACCCACTAGGTGTACCATCTCGTATGAATTTAAGTCAGTTACTAGAGGTACATTTGGGTTGGGCTGCTAAACATCTTGACTGGAAGATTGCTACCCCAGGATTTGACGGTGCTAGCGAAGAAGATATTAAAGAGTTATTGAAAGCAAATAATCTACCAGAAGATGGTAAGATGCAGTTGTATGATGGACGTACAGGTCTACCTTTCGAGAATAAGACTACAGTTGGTGTGATGTACATGTTGAAACTTGATCACATGGTGGATGATAAAATTCACGCACGTGGTATAGGTACTTATGCATTAATCACTCAACAGCCACTTGGTGGACGTGGTCAACTTGGTGGACAACGTTTCGGTGAAATGGAAGTATGGGCATTGGAAGCATATGGTGCATCTAGATTATTGCAAGAGATGTTAACTATTAAGTCGGACGACGTGGAAGGACGTATTAAGACTTATGAAGCAATCGTTAAAGGAGAACCAATACCAGAGCCAGGTATGCCAGAGTCATTTAGAGTATTGGTTAAAGAAATGCAAGGTCTGTGCTTAGATGTGAAGATTCTTACTGCAGATAATCACGAACTTACTATTAATGAGGTTAGTGAAGAGGGCGAAGAAGTTACAGCAGTTCAGCCAGTTAATAAACAAGCTCTTGAGGATGTCACACTTGAATTTGACGACATCGCTCGTGAGTTTGAGAATGATGTTAATGCTACAGCATTTGACGAGTCTGAGTTATTCGACGATTTGGATGATTAGTATTAAAATGTGTTACTAAAATGTTAAGGATTTAGAAATAAAATCATATAAAGTGAAATTGACAGAAAGAGAGATTGATTTATTAAAGAAATATGGCTATGACCATATGACAGTTGCTAATAATACCGTTATAAGTAAAAAGACATATGTGATGATTAACAAAGTTTTAGATTCAATTAGTCATAAAGAAGTGTTTGGAGAGCAAATAACCTCTTTATAAATCAATTAATTTAGGAGAAAAGAATAATGTTTGAATTAAACAATTTTGACTCAATACGTGTAGGTATCGCTTCACCCGAGATGATTAGATCATGGTCTCGTGGTGAGGTTACCAAGCCTGAAACAATCAATTACCGTACGCAGAAACCTGAGAAAGATGGACTTTTCTGTGAGCGTATTTTTGGACCAAAAAAGGATTGGGAATGCCACTGCGGTAAGTATAAGAGAGTTAGATATAAAGGTGTGGTCTGCGACAAATGTGGAGTAGAAGTTACACGTAGCAAAGTTAGACGTGAACGTATGGGTCATATTGAGTTGGCTTGCCCAGTGAGCCATATCTGGTTCTTTAAGGGTGTACCATCGAGAATTGGTATCGTGCTAGATATGTCTATGAAGCAGTTGGATGAAGTATTATACTATGTTAGTTATGTGGTACTTGACCCTAAGAATACTGAATTTAGCTATAAGCAAGTCATACGTGATAGAGAGTACCGTGAGGCTGTAGAAAAGTATGGTCCTAATGGTTTCCGTGCTGGTATGGGTGCTGAGGCTGTCAAAGAATTGTTAAGCAATATCAATCTTGAGAAAGAGAGAGAAGAGCTTACTAATATCATGCACACCTCTAAGGGACAGAAGAAACTTAGAGCAACTAAACGACTTGAGGTTATTGAGGCATTCATTAAGAGTGGCAACCAACCTAGTTGGATGGTATTAGACGTTATTCCAGTGATACCGCCAGATTTACGTCCATTAGTACAGATAGACGGTGGTAAGTTTGCTGCTAGTGACCTAAATGATTTATATAGACGTGTTATCAATAGAAATAATCGTTTGAAGAAACTAATGGAATTAGGAGCACCTGAGATTATTGTTCGTAATGAGAAGAGAATGCTCCAAGAGTCAGTAGATGCATTGTTCGATAATGGTAAACGTGGTAGAGCTGTTCAGGGTTCTCGTCAGCGTGATTTAAAATCACTCACTGCATCATTGAAGGGTAAACATGGACGTTTCCGTCAAAACTTATTAGGTAAACGTGTAGATTACTCCGGACGTAGTGTTATTGTTGTAGGCCCAGAACTTAAGATTTATCAGTGCGGTCTGCCTAAGATGATGGCTCTTGAATTATTCCGTCCATTTATTATTAAGAGATTATTGGAACTCAATGCAACTAATAATTTAAAGAAAGCAACACGCATGATAGACCAAGAGAGACCTATAGTGTACGATATATTACAAGAAGTTGTACAAGGTCATCCAGTATTGCTTAACCGTGCTCCTACACTGCATAAACTCAGTGTACAAGCATTCGAGCCAATCCTAGTAGAAGGTAAAGCAATTAGACTACCACCTCTAGCCTGCGGTGGATTTAATGCGGACTTCGACGGTGACCAGATGGCTATGCACGTTCCATTGTCTGTAGAGGCTAGAACAGAAGCTAGAATGTTGCTCCTTGCTTCTAACAATGTATTAAAACCAAGTGATGGTAGTCCTAATATGGTACCGAGTCAGGATATGATATTGGGTAACTATTATTTGACAGTTATGAGAGAGGGTAGTAAGGGCGAAGGTATGTTCTTTGCTAGTGCTGATGAGGCAATCCTTGCTCATGAGAATGGGGATTTGAGCCTACAAGCCAAGATTACACTTAGAAGAACTGTTGAATTTAATGGTGAACAAATTACTGGTAGGACAGAGACTACTTTAGGTCGAATTATATTTAATAGTATAGTTCCGCAGGATTTAGGATTTGTTGATAGAAGTAAGAAAGAAAATATCTTTACCTTCGAGATTAATGACGAAGTTAAGAAAGGTCTATATGGTAAACTTATAGAGATATGTTATCGTAAGCATGGTACTAATACTACCGTTACTATGATAGATAACATAAAGAATATGGGATATAAATATAGTACATTATCTAGTGTGTCATTCTCTATCTTCGATATTAAAGAAGCTAAAGAGAGAGATGATATCATAGAGAAATCTAATAGCGTTTCTAAGCAGAATGATGATTTGTTCATGCAAGGTTTCATGAACTATAATGATAAGCATTCTAAGAATACAGCAGTTTGGGATAAGACCGCAGACGACTTGGTTAAAGTAACTGATTCTCAAATGGATAAATTTAATCCATTGAAAATTATCCTTGCATCAGGTGCACGTGGTAGTATCGGTCAGTTGAAACAGTTAAGTGGTATGTTGGGTATCATGGATGCTGCGAGTGGTGGTATATCAGATGTCCCAGTTAAGTCAAACTATCGTAGAGGTTTAAGTTCACTTGAGTACTATAGTGCAGCACGTGGTTCACGTAAACAGCTGATGGATACAGCGCTTAAAACTGCAGATTCTGGTTATTTGACTAGAAGATTAGTAGATATTGCGCAGGATACTACAATTACAGAACATGATTGCTTTGATAGTCTTGGCGAGAGCGTTAAAGGTATAGAAGTAACTGAAATCAAACAGAATGGTACAGTAGTAGAAACATTGTACAATCGTATAGTAGGTCGTTTCACTTCTGCTCCAGTTATTAACCCTAAGACTAAGAAAGAAGTTTGTCCAGAAGATACATTCATTACTGAAGATCTTGCACGCGCAATTGTAGATACAGGCATAGAGAAAGTTCAAATTAGATCTCTTCTAACTTGTAAAGCCAAGTCAGGTGTGTGTGCTAAGTGCTATGGTAGAGATATGTCTACTAATGATATCGTTCACATTGGTGAAGCTGTCGGTGTTATCGCTGCTCAATCAATTGGTGAGCCTGGTACACAGTTAGTCCTTCGTACATTCCACAGCGGTGGTTCAGCATCTGCCGATATCACATCGGGTCTACCACGAGTAGAAGAAATATTCGAGGCACGTAATCCTAAGGGTGCTGCTGTAATGAGTGAGATTGGTGGTAAAGTAAGCATTAATCAAATTGATAAACGCTATGAAGTTGTTGTCAAAGGTAGTACAGAGGAAAGTTACATCTTGCCATTCGGTTCATTTATTAAGGTAAAACAAGGAGATGTTGTTACTCCTGGTACTGCA
>CATLDS010000007.1 GCA_949902685.1 uncultured Christensenellaceae bacterium
ATTAATTTTTTAAAAATTATTTTATTATTTTTAAAATTTTAACTAATTTTTATTTTTTATTGGTTTAATAAAAAATTACACGGTTAAGTGTAATTTTAATATTTTAATAATTGTGATTTAATATCATTAACCAGTGTACGTACATGAGGATTAATCTTAACTTGATTAGATATTTTGTCTCTAGCGTGCATAATAGTTGTATGGTCTCTTCCACCAAATAATTCACCAATTGCAGTAAGTGGAATACTGAGCATATCATTTATTAAATAAATACACAATTGTCTAGGTTCTACTATCTCTTTATTCTTTTTCTTACCGATTAACTCTTCTTTGCTAACTTTGAAGAAATCACACACCGTATTCATAATTTTTTCTGCATCCAGATTAGTGCGTTCTGTTTCACCATAATCTTTTAGAGCCTCTCTAGCATCATCCATGCTTGCATGAGATTTACCTATTAGACTACTATAAAATACGACTTTAGATAATATACCCTCCATTTCACGTACGTTTGTACTGGTCTTTTGAGCAATAAAATCTATTACATCATCATCAACTAAATAACCCTCTTGACTACATTTCTTCCTAATAATTGCTACTTTAGTCTCATAATCAGGCTCTTGAATATCCTGAATAAGTCCGCTACTAAATCTAGAACGAAGTCTCTCTTCTAGAGTACTTATCTCTTTAGGTGGTCTATCTGAAGCTATAATTATTTGTTTGTTATTTTGATATAAATCATTAAATGTATGGAAAAACTCCTCTTGAGTACCCATTCTATTACTAATGAATTGTATATCATCTATCATTAAAACGTCTACTGTTCTATATTTTTCTCTAAAATCAGCATTAGCGTTAGACTTACTATTACGAATTGAATTAACGAAATCATTAGTAAATTTATCACAAGTAACGTACAAAACATTAAGATCTGGCCTAGTTTTAGTAAGGAAATTGCCTACAGCGTGTAATAAATGAGTTTTTCCAAGTCCTACTCCTCCATATATAAACAAAGGATTAAACTTTTCACTAGGACGTTCAGCCACACTTTGCATTGCTGCACATACTACTTGATTTGACTTACCAACAACAAAATTATCAAATGTATATTTAGGATTAAACTTAGGTTTATATGAAGGGGACTCTTTCATTATTTTTTCAAGTTCTGCCTCTTGCTTTCTAACATTTTCCTCATATTCAACCTTTTCTGTAACACGTACGAATGTATATGGTGTAAATTCCTCTCGCACGCACTTAGTAACTTTTTCAAAAATACCCGGTTGATTAACTTGGTTTTTTGCTACAACACTAGGTGCTAGTAAAATCAACTCATCATTAGCATACTGTATAGGTGTCAATGTATTAATCCAAAGATCGAATATAACAGCAGTTACTTCGTTTTCAATTCTATTTAAAACCTTTTTCCATTGATCAAGTAGCAACATATTTATCTCCTAATGCGTTCATTATACTCTAAGCGTAGAAAAAAGTCAATTGGAAGTGAAAATTTTTAGTTATCCACAACGATAATAGTTTTATCAACAATATTATCAACAGATTTATTCACAATAAATGTGGATAAGTCTAGTGTAAAAATTGTCGAAAATTATACTTTACACCCCCATATATTGTCTTTTTTAGAGTTGTCCACAAATCCACAGAAATAAACAAAAATGTCACTACCAAAAAACAAAAATTAAATATAAAATAATTCGCACGCAAATAGCGCAAAAATACTATTTTATAGGCTTTTTTGATAGATTAATAAATAATTAATTATTTAATTATTTTTATAATATATAAAGGCTAAAAACTTTTAAAATTTTCGACAAAAATGGCAATTTCATTTGACATATCTCGTTTGCTTTGCTAGTATAGTGTTGTATCATGATTTTGGTATCAGGGGACAGGATCAAACAAAAGGAGAATTATGAAATTTAGATGTGATGGACTTGAACTAAGTGACGCGATTAGTACTGTTAGTAAAGCTATCAGTAGTAAAACCACTTCCCAGATACTAGAAGGTATCAAAATGGTTTGCCTTGAGGATAAACTTATCCTTACAGCGACAGATTTAGAGATTAGTATCGAAAAGACAATTAGAGCTGAAGTTGAAAATGCAGGAGAGACTGTAGTTCCGGGTAGACTATTTGGAGAATATATCAAGAAGTTAACTAACGAACAGATTTCTTGTGAGTTAAATGAAAAAAATCAGTTAAAGATAGCATATACAGACAGTGAAGGGTGTCTACAATGTATGGAAGTTAATGAATTCCCTGCTGTAAAAGAGATAGAAAAGAACGATTATTTTGAAATTTCTAAAGAAAACTTTAAATCTTTGATAAATAATGTATTCTATGCTGTGGCTCAGGATGATTCTAGACCTATCCTTAAGGGTATTTTATTAGAGACTAGTAATGGTAAGATAAAAGCAGTTGCTGTAGATGGCTGTAGATTAAGTATATCTAATAAAGATTTAGTTATGTCAACAGCAGATTTCAAACTGATAGTACCAGGTAGAAATCTTAATGATATAGCTCGTATGATGGACAATGACGGCAATATCAAGGTTTACATTCATTCTAATAACATTATGGTTGATTTAGGTGATACCATTGTTGTTAATCGCTTAATAGATGGACAGTTTATTAACTATCGCCAGATTGTTCCTAAAGATTTTGCTACAACAGTTACAATCAATAAAGAACAGTTAGAAGATGCGATTGATAGAGCGAGTGTTTTATCTAAAATAGATAAGAATAACTTAGTTAAATTTGATATAAAAGAGAAGAACTTAATGCTCACCTCAAATAGTGAGATTGGTAACACTAAGGAGAATATTACAGTTGGTGTGAAGGGTAGTGACTTAAATATATCATTCAACTCTAAGTATTTTAGTGATTGCTTGCGTGTTATAGATAATCCTTATGTTAAAATTAATTTCAATTCAGCAATACAACCTTGTACTATTACACCATGTGAGGGAGAGGATTTCTTATTCTTAATTCTTCCAGTTAAAGCTAGATAATTTTAGTTATCCGTTTTGGATAACTTTTTTTATATTCATTATTTGTTTACAAAGTATATTTTTTATGCTAAACTGCTTTAACTTTTGAATTAGGAGAAAATATGAAACTTTATTATTGTCAAATATGTGGTAAGTTTGAGATAGTTACAGATGGTAAACTACCAGAATGTTGTGGAACACCTATGATTGAACTTATACCTAACAATACAGAAGCAAGTGTAGAGAAACACCTACCTGTAATAAATATAGATAAGAAGGCAGTAAACATTAATGTTGGCAGTGTTTTGCACCCAATGACAGAAGATCATTATATTAGAAACATTGTAATTGTTACTAACAAAGGATTTTATAATGTAGAGTTAAATCATTTAGATAAACCTATGACGACTTATGAATTAAAAAGATGTGAAAAATTAGTTAAAGTATATGCTTATTGTAATCTTCACGGACTTTGGGTAACAGCAGTATAAATTACTATTTATATAGTAATATGGAGAGTTGTCAGAGTGGTCGAATGTGCTTGTCTCGAAAACAAGTGAGGTGAAAGCCTCCGGCGGTTCGAATCCGCCACTCTCCGCCAATACATTTAAATTAAGAAAAACGACAAATAGAGAAAAGTCCTTATTTAAAATGGACTGCTCCGCCACAAAAAACGACGATAGAACTTTCGGTTTTATCGCCTTTTTTATTTTATATTTACAATGCGACAATTTTACGACGAGCGCAAACAAGCCGCTTGCATAATCGGCGTACTTGTCTTAGTACTGGAATTACTTTTTTATAGTTATAAAGTTGAAAATAAGTTTTTTTTGTGATATAATTTCTTTATAAAATTTGGAGATAATATCAAATGTACGATTATTATTCAGACCCATATCAAAACGATTATAAAGCTTGGCTACTTGGAGGAATATTTCTTCTGGTTATATTTTTGGCATTTTTCGGCATCGGATGCTATCTGCTTGTAAGACAAATTCAAGCAACTCGCTATATGGCAGTTGAGTCGGTAGTTGTCGACCACAGAATTATTTACGAAATAGACCCCGACAACAGCCATTTCGGCAGTCATTTCACGCGACCTACTTATTTTGATATAGTCGAATACGAAATCAATGGAAAAAAGTATAGAAAAACAGCCGACACCCCAGCTTCCGCCAACACTCCACCCGACGATATCGGAAAAACAATTACGATTTATGTAAACCGAGACAATCCGACGGACGTTGTTTTTAGAAATTCAACGCATATTTTATTGACTACGCTATGTCTAATATTTCCCGCATGCGGATTCGTTGGCACAGGCTTTATGTTCCGTAAAGCGTATAAAATAAAAAAAGACGACTAAAATTCGTTTTAGGCTACTACCGCTCCGCCAAAAAGAATATTATAATACCCTATTCACATAGGGTATTTTTAGTAAATCGTTAATTTATTTGATAATAAATGAGTTTAATATTATACTAAAAATGTGAAACAAATGAAAAAGAAATTTTTAATTACCTTCTTAATAGTAATGATGATTAACACCATTATTATTCAGTTTATTAATAGCCTTGGATTAAAAGTATAGTATTCCAGTATTAAGTTTCGTGTTTTCATTATAATTCATAAAGGGCAGAAAATATAACTACATAGTTTATGTATATTTGCACATAATGGAAGTATGAAAAAAACAGCTTTTACATTATTGATACTTCCATTATTTTTTTGTTTATTCGGCTTTAATACAAAAATAGAAACGAATACTATAGACGATATTAGATTATTAGATATTGCCGTCATCTCGTATGATGGACATTTAGGGAAGGCGTATTTATATGGTTATGGAGATAATTACATCACTGATTTAAAATTAGTGGTAGAGTTTAAAGGTTATGAGCCGTATGAAATAAAGTTAGTGGATGGATATTCTCCTAATATTGAGACTTTTGATTTTGGTGCGGAGGATAAGTTTTTATTCTTTTCATCTCAAACAGGAGGAAGTGGTGGATATGGGAATTATCTAATTTATGAACTAAAAACAAAATCATATAACCTTTTATATAATGACAAATTAGATAGTGAAAGAAATAAATTTTCTGCCAAGTTTAACCCTAATGGCTTCATGAATATAAAAGATGAACAAACTACTAATAGTTTGGATGTGTACGTTGGATATATGGATAAAGTTTATTATGATATGATATTCGATGAGAATGCAGTTCCAAAGGGTGAGCAACCTTATGTAAATGATATTTCATTTGTGTCCCCTGCATACAATCCTGCTAGCGATGTGTATAGACTATTGACTTACAGATCAGTGGTGGCTGTCGCAGAGGTGAATAGACTGGGATATGTTGTACAAACATTAGATTTTGTTGAAGATAAATTCATACCAACATTTACAGAATTTTCTATAAACATATAAATTATACATTTGAATATATTCCGTCAGTTTGTAAACACTATTTATATGAAATGTATATTAGGTAAAGCATACTTTAGTGACGTTAAAGATAAGATTAAGCAATATCCATATTTAGATAGAGATTTAGATTGTGACATACTTATTATCGGTGGCGGAATAGATGGAGCAATACTAAATTTTTATTTGTCTCAAAAGTATAATGTTGCGTTAGTTGACGCTTCTCGATTTGGTATGAGTTGTACCAGTGCAGCAACGGCATTGCTCGAATACCAATTAGATGATTATGCTCAAGATTTAAAAGATTTTATGAGCGAAGAGGATATTGTTAAAGTTTATAAAATGGGGCTTGAAAGTATAGAGATGATGAGTGAATTTATCTTAAAATTTGGTAACCATTCTCATTTTAAGAAAACTCCAAGCCTCATGTACACTGATAGTATCTTAGGCATGAAGGCATTAAAAGAGGAACATTTATTTAGATTAAAACACAACTTTAAATCCGTACTTTATACAGAGGAAAACAACCCATATCCTTTCAAATTTAAACTAGGATTGTACAACGAAGACGGTGGTGCAGAGGTCAATCCGTATCTTTTTACTAAACAGATGATAGAGAATGCTGTTAATCAAAAACAAATGTATGAGAATACTATGATTGATAGACTTACTTACAATAATGATAGATTTGAAGTTATCACAACATTTGATAATAAGATAATGTGTAATAAAGTTATACTTGCCACAGGATTTGATTTTTCGCTGATGAATGAAAAAGATTTGTGCGAACGAGTAATCTCATATTCAATAGTTACTAAGGAAATTGAAGGTATTGATTGGGAGAAAAGCACCCGTATTCAAGATTATAAAGAACCTTACCATTATTTAAGAGTATTACCAGACAATAGACTTATTTATGGAGGTGAAGATAGTCCATACAAAGTTGAAACTATTGATAATAGTCTAGCAGAGAAGAAATACAACAAACTCAAAAATGACTTAATCAAAATGTTCCCACATCTTGAAACTCAAATTGAGATAGATTATGAATTTTGCGGTGTGTTCGGCTCGACAAAGAATAATCTTGGACTAATAGGTCAAACCGAAAATCCTAACATATACTATTTTTTAAGTGCAGGTGCTAATGGTATTATCAACGCAATGAGTGGGTCGAAATTAATCATTGATTTATTAGAGGGCAAAGAAAACGATTTAGAAGATTTATTTTCACCATTGCGAGAAAATTAGTAAATTTTTGATACTCTTAATTTAAAAATATGTTATCCTTATTATCAAATAGGAGGAAGGCATGAGGATAGCAATTTCAAGTGAGTCCACTTGTGATTTAAGTAAAGATTTAATAGAGAGGTATGATATATCAATTATACCTTATACGATTATTTTAGGTGACGAAGAGGTCGAAGATAACGAAGATGTGCCTAATAAAATTTTTGAGTATGTCAATCGTACTAAGGTTTTACCTAAGACTAGCGCTATCAACGAGCAAACATATAGAGAGTATTTTGAAAGACTATTGAAAAAATATGATGAAGTTATACATATCACTCTTAGTGGAGGAATCACGTCAGCAGTAGAGCATGCTAAGGCAGTAGAAAAAGATATGAAACATGTTCATATTATAGATTCACGTTCACTTTCTACAGGTATAGGATTACTCGCAATATATGCTCGCCAACTCGCTAATCAAAATTTGCAAGTAGAAGAAATAGTTAAGAAAGTAGAAGATAGAGTTCCATATGTACAGGCAAGTTTTGTCGTAGAGAAGTTAAACTATTTGTACAAGGGAGGCAGGTGTAATGCTCTCGCCCTATTCGGTGCGAACTTATTAAAAATTCGCCCACAGATAGTACTAGATGATGGACTTATGAAACCTGCTAAAAAATATCGTGGCAGAATGGATAGTGTGGTGGCGGAATATTGTGAAGATACTCTTAACGAGTTCAACAATGCAGATAAATCCATTGCTTTCATCACTCATACTACGGCGACACCAGAGATGGTAGAGAATGCCAAACAGGCTTTACAGAAAGAAGGGTTTGTCAATATTTATGAGACTACAGCAGGAGGAACAATCACTTCACATTGTGGTGAAAATGTGTTAGGTATTTTATATATTAATGATGGCAAGTAAAAAAGAAGATATTAATCTTCTTTTTTGATACCGCGTATGAATTGATTAATTAACATGGTATGAATTATACCTATTATTAATACTACACCTGCCACTACACCAAATGTAATAATGACCCAATCAACTCGTTTTTCGATCTTGTAGAATGCGAATGCAACACTTACGAGAATAAGAGCTGTTCTCACATAACTTAAAAAAGTTCTCACATTTGCGAGCTTAGTTCGTTTAGAGGCTAGGCTAGTGCGAATTTGTGCTAGTTCGGTTGTATTGTTTTCCATATTTTGATTATTGACAGATGAAGAAAAAAATATACACAATCAATTTGACAATAATGATGCATACCTTTATAATGAAATTAAGTATGGAGGGATTATGGAAGAAAATCAAAAAATAATAGGTAATCGTGCTGAGATCAAAGCGCAGAAAGGTGCTTTCATTGCATTAATAGTTCTTGCTGTATTAGGTGCAGGTCTATCATTATTAGGTCTGGTCGCTGGTGGTGATCCTACATCGAAGTTGGTATTAGTAGGAATGGGATTGTTCTTAGCCGTTTTAGGAGCATTAATGGCAGTGTTAGTGAAGTTGCAGGATAAGAAAAACGCATCAATGAAAGGTACTCCTACTATTATACTCAATGATGACAGTACATTAACTTTGTACCTTATGAAAAATAAAGTAGAGAAGATAGCACTAGCAGATATCGCTAAGGTCAAGTTCAAATCCCGTGTGGTCGCTACTACTAATGGCTTTATCAATACGTACAAATGGATGGAAGATGGTACTTTAGTGATTAAATTAAAAGATGGCAAAACTATCAAAGTACCACAAGTAGATAAGGGTGAAGATGTTGAGAAAACTATCAATGCTTTGATGGGTAATTTCTAATCATATTACAGACATTCAATTCAATTGAATGTTTTTAATTCTCATGATACTTTAAGTACTAAAGTTTGTAATCCAATAAAAATTAGCAATTAGTTAGTTGCTACGAGCGGATATGGTGAAATGGCAAACACGCTAGATTCAGGTTCTAGTGGGAGAAATCCTTTGCAGGTTCAAGTCCTGTTATCCGCACCAAATATACAAAATAAAAAGATTTTTGGAGGAGAATAATGAGTATATTTGAAATACTTTTAATTCTATTATTGGGGACGATACTTTCTGTGTTGATTGTTCTAACTACATTTTTTATTAGAAAGATGAATATAGAAAGAAAAAAATCCGCAATACTATCCCACAGAGAGTTGTGGATATATTACATGGACGATAAGGAATTATCTGGGTTACTCAGTAACAACAACGGAAAAGGTATAGAAAGTAAAATTGACGCGGATAACTTAACAGAAAAACAATATAGATTTTTAGTTTTATTTCTTAATCATATGGAAAGCATGTTACCGTCATGGAATAAATACAAAAAAGATTGGATAGAGCTATTTAAAAATCTTGCTTTAAGAAAGGTCTATGAGAATACGAAACTATATAGGAATAAAAAGTTTTGCGCACTTATTGACGGAATAATCAATAATTATGAACAACAAAATGAAAAACCATAAAAGTAATTAATTACACAATCAATAATAAAATGGCAGTAAAAATACATCCTTAATAGAGAACAAAAATGTTGCAAGATATTCATTATTGAATGCAACATTTTTTAACACGGGATACACCGAAAAACAAGTGACGATTAGGTACAGATATAAAAATGATTTACATTTCTAGAGTTCTGTTCTCATGGTAAAAGTAAGGCAGTTCTATATGCGTAAATACATAAAAAATACAGATACTATACGTAACTCACATTATATAAATCACTATTGACATAGTATTATAGTTATGTTATACTATTATTAAAGATAAAGGAGAGCAATCATGGCTAAGTTAGTAAATAAATTGACAGAGTATCATAACAAATATGAATCTAGAAGGAAGAGAGTTGGTAAATCTATAGTTTATGTTGTTATGGCTACAGTCATGGCGGCAACTGTTACTAAGAGCGTTGCCAACATTGTGGACAACAATCATAAACCAATCACCACTCCACCAAATATTGTAGACGACAATTCGCCCAAAGATGAAGTAGATGACATTATAGATGGTGACGAGAATTTAGGAGAGGAGATTCCTCCAGTTGAAGAATTGCCAGATGTAGAGACGATAGATGCTAAAGAGGCTTTCAATACCCTACTCGATAATTTGAAGAACACCACAGAATACAGTATTTCTGGTAATTTTGACAGAGATGATATTATAACTTTGAAGCAAATGAAGAATGCAACTGGTACGGTGGACTTTGAGTATGCAGATGCTACAGGTAAATATGTTTTGAAGAATGATACGTTGTATGCTAACTGCTCCGCAACAGAGAAATATAAAGTTGATGGAACTATAAGTTTCAAAGAATTTAAAAACATTGTTCATTTAGAGATTGGGGATGATACTACATATCCATTACAGTTCATATCAAATGTGCTAGGCGAAGCAAAAGATGATGCTATGGTATTAAAAATTTTCGACGACCACTATACTTTAAGTTTCAGTCATATTAGTTATGCTGATGAAAATGTACCAGCGCTACCTACAGGAGATATAATTTTAACTCTTAATAATAAAATGCAGATTACACAAGCAGATATTGTATCAAACCAGTTTAATAAGCATATTGAGTTTGATTACTCTCCAGAGATTAAAGTAGAAGATAGTGAATTTAAATTAGTTAACAAACATTTCTTGACAATTCGTAAGTCCATTTTGATTACAGGTAATAAAGAGAAGTGGGATATGCGAGTTAATAAAGAGGATGGTCCAGAACATTATTTCTACGAGAAGAGTGGAGAGAAAGAGTACTTCGGTTATAAGAGAATTCACTATTCAAACAACTATAATCCAATGTATGACAACCACGACAACTGCTATTACTTCTATGAGGACGGAATATCATACTATTACGATGCTAATTCAGGTAATGGTTTCAGGAGTGAAGACACATCTAAAGAAGATTTCTGTGCATTCGTAGGTACTAGCGATAAACTCAATTTCATTAAAGATTTATTAACATTCAATTTTGATTTAAATTCTATTGGCACGGATATTACATATAAGGAGTGTTACACTGTAGATCATCGTGACCCTAACGAGACACATGCTAGTTATGTTTATGGCATGACGGCCAGTGTTAGAGGAGATAAGGGCGAGATGATGCCAGTATATGTTGTGGTTGAACTCGATGGTGGAACACAGCTAAGAAATGCTTATGTTTATGAATCTAAAGAATTGGCAGACGCTGATTCTAATATAATTGAAGGTACATCACAGATAGATAGTTGGGGAGCGCAAAAAGGTAATACTAGCATCGCCAGCACTCAAATAGGTTTCTACACTGAGCATTTGCCTACACATGATTATATATTAGATATGTATCGTGAAGATATTACTGATGTTGTGTGGAATAATACAACTTTTGGAAAAGATTTTCATTACAACTATGATGATTATGGCACAAGTATTTAGAGATGCTATATTATAAAATATTTTAATCAATTATTTAAATATAAATAATAAATAAAAGCACGCTTTTCTATAGCGTGTTTTTTATTTTTTATAATAAACGATTAAATTTTAGCTTATACAATTAATTTATATTAATAAAGAAAAAGTTTATTTATATATTTGTTTTTCATAATATTTCTAAAAAAAATAAA
>CATLDS010000008.1 GCA_949902685.1 uncultured Christensenellaceae bacterium
GTGACGAGTGGTACGTCTCTAAATGCGGGTACATATTATATGTATGCGAGCATTCCAGCGACCACTAATTATAATAGTTATACTACTGGCACTAAATCATTTACAATTAGTAAAGCAAGTTTCTCATCTTCTGTGAATATGTCAGGTTATACTTATGATGGCGTTAAACCTACACCAAGTGTGACGAGCAATCCGGGTGGTGCGGCAGTTACCTATTACTATAGAACGACAACTACTGGTAGTGGCACTAACTGGAGTACTGTAACTAGTTCAAAATATTTGGATGCAGGTACTTACTATATGTATGCGAGCATTCCAGCGACTACTAATTATAATGGTTACAATACATCGAATACCACATTCATTATTGCTAAGGCAAGCATATCACCAGTATTGAATTTATCTAAGACAAGTTATACATTCGGTGATGGTACTAACCCACAAACATTACAGTCAATTACTGGAAATACTGGTAATGGTACAGTGACTTATTATTACAATACATCTAATTCGACATCTGGTGCGAGAGTATGGAGTGGAGTGGCTAATTCTACTACATTAGATGTAGGTACATATTATATCTATGCGACTGTAGGTGCAACGACTAACTATTTAGGCACCAATACAGTTACCAAGACTATAACTATCAATCGTGCTACACTTTCCACACCTACTGATTGTAGATGGTCATCATCTGTAGCGGGTAAGGCTGAATGGACGCATACAACAGTATCAGGTATCACACCTACTTACGAAGTTGATATTTACAAAGGTAATTCACTAATATACACTGATACTTCGTTAGTCACCAGTTATGATGTATCTAAAACCATTCGTACTAATGGCGTAGGAGAGTATAGTTTCACGGTTCGATCGCTTAGCAATCAAACTAATAACTGCGCTAATAGTGAATCAACATCTAGGTCTACAGCTATTAAGTCGGTAAGTGTCGGGTTCAATCTAGAGGCTAATGTCACTGCTAGCATTAATAGTGCTAATAGTTATATAATGATAGCGGGAGAGAGTGGTGTGAAGATTAATTCATCAGCTCAATTCAATGGCGGTTTCTTAGGTTGGGAGCAGAGTTCCAATGAGTTAACTATCGCTTCATTATCCAGTGCAAGTACGACTGTAAGTTTAGTTAACAATCCTACAGTGGATACTATTACACTTACTCCAGTATTTGGACGTGCAGTAAAAGTAACAGCTCAAGGCATGACCTCAGGTGAAGAGGTTTGGGTTAAAGTGTATGCTAGTATTGATGATTTTAATGCAGACAATGCACCAACTAATACATTGACTCTCACTAAAGATGGTGAAATTAATGAGTCTATACGTTCAAATTATGTACTCAAGATATTTGGTAAGACATTCGAGAACGATGGATCTAAGGATGCACACGAGATTTTAACAGTGTATATCAATGGTAGAGCATCCAAGACTACTAACACTCAATTTACTACAAGCCAACAAGTTGGTGAAGGTATGGTTATAGAATTTAAGTTTGCTTTAGCGTATAAGACCACGTTGGGAGTTAATTCTAGTGAATTGACTGATGAAATGAACGAAGCCATCAAGAATTCTATTAATTACGTTGCTACTAGCGAAAATGTACAGGCTCAAGATAGTGAAAATAATGTATTCACAGCAAAAGATGCAGACGTTAAACTTGTTGTTGACACTAGTTTCTTAAGTCATTTTGAAGAATACGATTTCGTAGGCTTCACTTATACTATTGATGGTGTGGTAGGCAAGACATGGAATACAGGTAATAATGATTTCACACGTATAGGTAATGGTAGTAGCATTGTGTATGAATATAACAATACTAATAGTAGACCGGTTAGCAATATTGGTATTTTGGTTAAGAAGCGTGCTAGTCTAGTTGTCGCTTCTGCTGTAGAGCACACTGTTATTCGATCAGAGGACGGGCTAGAGAGACAACTGTCAGGTGCAGGTGTAGAGAATATCTATGCAGGTACTTGGACTATAACTACTCAGTTGGCTACTCTTGATGAGGTTAAAGCAATTTTCGGCCAAGAGTTAGAGATAATTGCTAAAGGTCAACTAGATGACCATTATTACACTTATGAATTTACATTATAGAAGGGAAGGGAGCGATCCCTTCTTTTTCATTTAATGAATTTATTATCAATTTCATAAAAACACTTGACAATGCTATTTGAATGTAATATACTACAACCAGTTTAATAATAGTTCGAAGCCAAAGACTACAAGTGCTTTTAGCATAATGAGGTGAAAACTAGCAAGAATGCAGTTCGCTCCTCGCTTGTACAGGAAGAGAAAATGAATATGTCGATAGTGTTCCTTTTGTCTTGGCAAAAGGAATTTTTATTTAACATTATGACATAAAGGAGGAATAAAGTGTCAGCAAATCTAGAAGCAAAGAAGAGTGCGGTAGAGGAAATTAAGAATTTAATTAATTCGTCTAAATCAGTCGTATTACTTGATTATCGTGGCATTACTGTTAGTCAGGATACAGCTCTTCGTAAGACTATGAGAGAGAATAATGTAACTTACAAAGTTATCAAGAATACTCTTTTCAAAAAAGCTTGTGAACAACTAGGCATTACTGGTCTTGATGAAGCGTTGAACGGTACAACAGCGTTTGCTTTCGGTCTAGATGATGAGACAGTGGCTCCTCGTTTGGTTAAAAACGCAATGAAAGATTACACTACACTTTCTATTAAAGCAGGCTATGCTGAAGGAAAGGCTTTGGATGACAAAGGTGTGATTACTCTTGCTAGTATTCCAAGCAAAGATCAGCTCATCGCTCAATTACTATTTGTCCTCAACGAACCTGTTACAAGTCTGGCTCGTGCATTCAAGGCAGTGGCAGAGAAATAATCTGTGCAAAACTTGTAGTAGCGATAGTGGTCGTCTCGCTATTTAGTTTAGACCGTTTAAAGAAAAAGGAGATATATTATGGAAAAAATGACTAATGAACAATTCGTAGAATTCGTTAAATCTTTGACTGTAACCGAGCTTAATGGCTATGTTAAAGCAGTTGAAGAAGCATTCGGTGTTAGTGCTGCAGCAGCAGTTATGGCTGGTCCAGCATCTGCAGAGGCTGCTCCAGCGGCTGAAGAGAAGACCGAATTCAATGTAGTGCTCAAAGAAGTTGGCGCTAACAAAATCCAAGTTATCAAGGCAGTGCGTGAGGCTACTGGTCTTGGTCTAATGGAAGCAAAAGCAATGGTAGAGGGTGCTCCTGCTACTGTTAAAGAGAATGTACCTACAGCTGATGCTGAAGCTCTTAAGAAAGCTTTGGAAGCAGCAGGTGCAGTTGTTGAACTTAAATAATTCTTTATGTCAAAAAAAGGCTTCATTACGAAGCTTTTTTTGTTTCATTATAGAAACCTGTTTGCTTGCTTAATTTTTGTTTTGATAGTAAAATTATGTTAATGAAACAGAGTACAAAAGATAAATTCATAAAATTTAAAGACTATCTATTAGACATCATTTATCCTAGACATATTAAATGTATCTTTTGCGGTGAAGAATTAGATAATCGCTCACTTCACGATACGTGTACTAGTTGTCTACATTCGTTGCCGTTTATTACTCGCGCGTGTACAAAATGTGGTTCGGCACTTAGTGAAAATAATACTGGCGTGTGTGCGAACTGCAAGGCAAATAATTTTGATTTTGATAATGCAAAAAGTGTGTTTGAATACAGGGATGAGGTGGTGGTACTTGTTCATAAATACAAGTATTCTTCAATGAAATATTTAGCGGAGGCTATGGCCGGATTTATGTGTGACATATTGTCCACTTGGGACATTGAGCCAGACATTATTACTTCTGTACCATTACATAAAAACAGGGAAAAGGATAGAAGATATAATCAGTCTAAATTAATTGCGATAAATATAGCGGACAAATTTAAATTACCATATGTTGATTTATGTGAAAAGATTGTGGATAACCCTAGCCAAACGACACTAGATGTTATGGATAGAAAGTCTAATGTTAAGGACGCATATAAAGCATTGTTAGACAAAAAAGAGAATATTAAGAATAAAACAATACTCGTAATAGACGACATATATACAACAGGCTCAACGAGCAGTGAAATAGCAAGGATACTTAAGAATGCCAAGGCGGATAAAGTGTATATCCTCACATTTGCACACGGTTTCGGCGATAATGTGAGATAAAAAATAGGCATTGAAATATGCCTATTTTTTTGTAAAAATTTGAAATGTTTAGTTCTACGTTATTTATCACTAAATTCTTCTATTAAATAGTCTTTCAATAAAGTATAGCGTTTAGCAGTGTAATTGTTGTGAATCATACGTGCGAGGATTTGTTTACTACCAACTAATACCACTGCTTTTTTTGCACGCGTTATTGCAGTGTAGAGTAGATTACGTGTCACTATTATTGGAGCACCAGGTACTAGAGGTATCACTACACAATCAAATTCACTACCTTGACTTTTGTGTATTGTAATTGCATATGCGAGAGTGAGTTGGTGCAATTCTGTCTTAGCATATTTGGATATCTTGCCATCATCAAATCGTACAGTGACTTCGTGCGAATCTGGTTCAATTCTAGTGATATAACCAATATCTCCGTTGAATACGCCCGAGCCCTCTTGCACCATACCATTATCCTCATATTTCACGAAAGTCTGCTCGTAGTTATTCACTATCTGCATTACTTTGTCACCGACATGGAATTTAGTGAAATCGCTTTCCAGTTCTATACCTTTAAAATTTGGATTAATGGTCATCTGCAGTCGCTTATTTAAGTTGTCTATACCGCATGGGCCGGCTTTCATTGGCGCTAATACTTGTATATCTTCAGGTTTATAACAGAAATATTTCGGTAGCCTACTTGTTACCAAGTCAACAACTGTTTCACTATTACTAATGAGGTCTTTGCCAGCCTCGTAGAAGAAATCTTTACTTGAATTATTGATAACGGGCATTTTGCCACTATTTATAAGGTGAGCATTAGAGATAATTAAACTATCATTTCCTTGTCTATAGATGTTTACTAGTGAGGTAGTGTCTATTCGATTGCTATTTATTAGGTCTCTAAGAACATTGCCAGCTCCCACACTAGGTAATTGGTCTTTATCACCTACTAGTATTAGTCGGGTAGTAGAGCGAAGTGATTTCAGTAGGTGATAGAATAATGCTACATCTACCATACTCATCTCATCTACTATAACTACATCTGCATCAAGCGGATTACTTTCATTTCGGTGGAAAATGCCTTCTCCGGCTTCAGTAGGGTTCATCTCAAGTGCACGGTGAATAGTTTTAGCCTCTACTCCGCTACTCTCACTGAGACGCTTTGAGGCTCTTCCTGTTGGGGCGCAGAGTAGGACTCGTTTGCCTTGTTGTTTGAACATCTCCAATATACAACGCACAATAGTCGTTTTACCAGTTCCGGGTCCACCCGTAATTATTGATGCACCTTTGTTTAAACTAGCTAGCACAGCATCTGTCTGCTCACCATTTAACTGAATTTTATTAATGCGCTGATAGAAATTTATATTGTCTAAGAAATTGAATTTATCATCGAATTGATTAAATGACAACTTATACAATTTCTTTGCGATATACTTTTCTTGATAGTAAAATTTAGTCAATACGCAAACATCTTCACCATGATTTGTGAAATTTTTGACTAAACCCTCTATTTGCAGATAATCTACACAACTATTTACAATTTTTTTCTCTTCTGGTGAAAAATTAAGGATTTCTATACAATTGTCTATCAAATTTTCGCGTGGTAGATAAGTGTGACCTTCGCGCTCGCTGGCAACTTTTAGAGTATAAATAAGACCTGCCTTAATACGATTTTCACCGAATAAGTCTATGCCGAGTTTTATGGCAATTTTATCCGCTGTAGCGAAACCTATTCCGTCTATATCTTCTATCAATTGATAAGGATTATTTTTTACCATTTCGATAGTTTTGTCTTTGTAGATATTGAATATTTTTATAGCCGTATTTGTAGTTATATAATGCGATTGCAAGAACATTATAACGTTCTGCATATCTTTCATCTCGTTATAAGCATTGGATATTTCAATTGCTTTTTGCTTACTTATTCCACGTATTTTGCTTAATTTTTGCGGAGCGAATTCGAGAATATCTAGAGTGTCCTCCTTAAATTCTTCTACAATTTTTTTCGCAGTTATTGGCCCAATACCATATATTAGACCACTCGATAGATATTTTTCAATGGCTGGTAGGGTGGTGGGTTCTACAATTTTAGCCTCATCCACTTTGAATTGTTCGCCGAATTTTTTATTGACAACGAATTCACCTTCCATCTCAAGAGTTTGACCCTCATATACCTCTGGAATGTTGCCTACAATAGTGAGGCGCTTATTGTTGTATGACAAATTTATCACAGAGTAGCCATTCTCTGCGTTTCTAAATACTGTATTTTCCACCGCGCCGACAATTTTCATTAGTACAATGATACAACAAAAACTAAAATTTATCAACTATATTGACAAACCCATATTATTGTGTTAATATCGCCTTAAGGAGCGTAAATATGTCATTCGTAAGGAAATTAATAGCTAAAATGCACGAGAAGAAAGTTGCGAAATATTTATCTGTATATGAGAAAGAAGAATTATTTAAGGCTGGATATTCTCTTAAACAACTTCATTTGACTGAGGAAGAGTATGCCCAGTTTGTAAAAGATGGTTTATTAGTAGATACTATGGCTTTGAAACCAAAGAAGAGAAAGGCGCGTCATGACCATTGTATTACACTAAATGATTAATTAAGGAGTAGTAAATATGAAATTGCTAGATAGAATGTTTGATAAGATGAGAACAAAGAAAGCTATACCAACCATGTCTGTACAGGAGAAAGAAACTTTGTACAAGTTAGGTTATACTATAAAGGAACTTCAACTCACAGATGATGAGATAGATGAGTTTGACAAGGATGGAATGTTCTATTCGTCTGCTCTAGGACTGAATATCGTACCAGAGAAGAGTGGTTTACAGAGATGTCCGTGTGGTTGTGGTAGTGTTAGAAAGGCATCTAAACAGAATAGCAGTGAGCAAACAAAACAGAGCGAAACTTTATCAAGTGATGATTAAATAAATTAAGACAAATTATTTAAAAGTATTTGTCTTTTTTTACTGCATCTGTTAAAATACAAACGAAAAATAAATTAAGGAGTACTTATGAAAAAATTTTTTGCAGATTTCAAGAAATTTATTAGTCGTGGTAACATCTTAGACATGGCAGTCGGTGTTATCGTAGGTAGTGCGTTCTCGGCAATAGTGACGGCATTTACTAATAAAATCATTATGCCATTGATCAATCTATTATTATCATTCGGTGGAGATGGATTATCTTCGGCATATACAGTTTTAAAACCGGGATATACATACACTTATAATGAAGCTGGAGAAGTGGTCAGCAAGACATTCGACTTGGCTAGCAGTATTTATATTGATTGGGGCGCGTTCATTACTGCTATCATAAATTTCTTCATTATAGCCATGACTCTATTCATAATCTTGAAAGTAGCCATGAAGAGTAGCGAACTATTACGTAATGCCACTCAAACCATGGAGAAAGGTAAACTAACCAAGGAAGAGAAGAAAGAATTAAAAGAGCGCGGTATTTCTACTAAGAATAAGGTGGCAATTGCTGCTTATCGTGATGAGAAGAAGAAACTCGCAGAAGAGAAAGCAAAGCAAGAGGCAGAGGAAAAGGCACGTCAAGAGGAAGAATATAGACTTAGTCATCCTAGCCAAGAAGAATTGCTAAAAGAAATTCGCGATTTGTTAGCAAATAACGAGAAAAAGGCTAAAAAATAAACGTATTTTACTAAAAAACTAAAGAATTTTTAACTTTTACGCATAATATAATAAATCTCTAAGTACAATTTTAGAGATTTTTTCATTCATAAATACAGTAGAAGTCAATAAAAAATTTCAAAAGAGGTATTGACAAAATACAAATTTAGGTTATAATAACAATAACTTTTTATAGTTGGGGGAAAGATTATGAAGAAATTTGCAGCTTTTATGAGTTTTCTAGTCGCAATTATCGTTGTGGTTTGCTTAGGTCTTACTATACATTATTTCTTACGTAATGATGAGGTTATTAACTTCAATACGAAAGAAATATATTGTAATGTCAACGACATTATAACTATCAGTGACCTTGGTAAAACTGTTACCAAAGAGAATAAAGACACCTCATATAATTATAATGCAGGTGGAGAAGAGGTTACTTCAAAGATTAAGTACGACACCAAGACTGGTTACTATCATGTAGGTGACGAGGGTGGCGATGTTACTTTGGTTATCACTACAAGTAATAAGAATTGTGCTAAGTTCAAAATATTAGTACATATCGGTGATGGTAGTGAGGCTAGCCCTTACAACATTTCTAATCAAGCAGAGTTAGAGAGAATTGGTTCTCAGTATCCTTTAGATGCACACTATTCACTTAGAAAGGGATTTACACTTAGCAATGCATTCAAACCTATCGGTTACAACCTTCAGTCATCTAGTTGGGTTGGATTTAGTGGAAGCTTTAACGGAAATGGTAATACTATTTCTGGTTTACAACTAAATAGTACCGATTATGCTAATGCAGGTTTATTCTATTCACTTAATAATGCTACTGTAACTAATCTTCGCATAGATAACGCTAGTATTAATGGTGCATATGACAATGTTGGTATCTTGGCTGGTTCAGCTAGTGGTACAATTGATAAAGTTCAGGTAAATGGTAGCATTACTAATACTAAGGCTGACAGCAAGACTGGTGGTCTAGTTGGTAGTGTGATAGGCGGTAGTTCTATAGTTAAGTTATCAAGCGCTACTGGTAGTATCTCATTGAATAATGATACTGTAGTTACTGAAGATGAAGATGCTACAGTTGAACCAATCAGTGTTATTGCAGGTGGTTTAGTAGGTGAGATTAACGAGACTAAGGTTCAAGCAACTTATGCTAATGTTGCAATCACAGCAAACAATGTTAAAGGTAACATAGCAGGTTTTGCAGGTAAATTTATTGTAACAGCAGACAATGGTACTATCCAACAGTCGTATGCCGTTTCTACTAGTCAGTATGCAGGATTTGCGGCGTTTATTGATGTAGTAGAGAAGAGTGGCAATTTCGCAGATGACCACAACTACTTAAAATATCTTGTAGGTAACTACACTGTTGTAGGTGAAGGACAGAATATTATTAATACTTGTGACGAGGCGATTTATACTGAATATAATGAGGCTAGTGCTAACTATTATGTGGTAGGTTTCAATTCTAAAGAAGAATTGTTAGTAAATAGAGATTATGTGTTCTATGCAATTGCTAGAGATAATAAGACTTTGTGGGATAAGAATGCTTGGAATATTGAGTATGGCAAGTTACCTACACTTAGAATGACAAATGCAGAACTTATTAAAATCAGTAACGAATACTTTACTAAAGACTTAGATGAGCAACAAGTTGCTAATAAAAATGAATTTATAGCTTTAATTAAAGATAATGCAATCAATGGAGCGAAGATTACTTTAATTAAAGATCCAGATGAGACTAAGAATGTTATCGACTTGACTAACGAAGAGTGGACTCCAGTTGCACTTAACAATAGCGTAATTGATTTCAATGGTTATGTAGTTAAAGGACTTAACTTAACTGTTGCTAGTGGAGACAACTTAGGTTTATTCTCTACAATCAATAATAGTACAGTTAAAAACTTAGTAATCGATGGAGTTAAAGTAGGTACTGGTGCAACTAATGTAGGAGCATTGGCTGGTAGCATTACTGCGACTGATGCTAATATGGGTGTATCAACAATAGATAACGTAGTAGTTACATTCGCTAACGAGAATGTAATCAATAGTGAGATTGCTAACTTCGGTGGATTAGTAGCAGTAGTTAACGATGGTTCTATAATTGCTAACGCAAAAGTAAATGGTGTTAGAATAGATGCTACAGCTAATATTGACCGTGTAGGTGGATTAGTGGCAACACTTAATTCAGGTAATTTACAGAATTCACGTGTAGAAGATGTAGTGCTTAATGGTAATGTAGTAGCAGGTGTAGTAGCCGAGAATAAGGCAAATATTAATGACATAGTGACTAGCGCGGTAACTATTAACTCTGTTAAGAAATCTGCAGCAGGTGTCGCTACACTTAACTCGGGTAACATCTCAAACGTAGAGGCTAATG
>CATLDS010000009.1 GCA_949902685.1 uncultured Christensenellaceae bacterium
GTACTTAACTTATCACCATACTGACTAACAGTATATTTAACATTTGCCCAATCACCGAACTTAACCTTTTTATAGGTTGTTTCATCGACTTTATATTCGGCTCTAGTTCCGTTTAATATTCCAGTATCATCTTTGAAATCATCTTCATCACAACTAATAACTTCTACGATAAATTCCTTTTCTCTAGCTTCCCATTTTCTAGTTCCGTCCATGCTTTCGCCAGCTTCACGTGCTTCATTGATATGTTTACTAATAACTAATCCTTTCTCTCTAATAGGTTTAACAAATGCCATAATTTAATATCTCCTTTAATATCTTAAAATTTTGATTAATATGTTTTTTATAGTAGGGCAAACTTTAACTATCTGCTGTGTGCCTATACAACTCGTAGGACTTATAGTGATATTTAGATAGCGGAAATAAAGAGTTTCTCCTTTTTGTTGCGATGTCGCAACTATAACCCCAAGAATTATCTAACTCAATCGCGTGAACACGCAATCAATAAATTCCTAGAGCGATTTTGTAAAAAGTGTTGACTTTCAAATTAAAATAATATAGAATATAAATGCAAGTTAAAACTTGACAGCTCATAAACATAGTTGTATGAGCACCGGCCATGAAAGTCTTGGCATTGAGTAGAGTGGTTAATCTCTACTTTTTTTATTTCTATTCCAAAACTTATTGTACTTAGTTTTATTATCACTAGAAAACTTTGTATGGTTTACTACATGATTTCTAATTCGAATTGCTTCAGACTCTGGCAACTTTGAACAATTACTTGTCTTTCTAAACTTAGTACCAACCATAATAGGTTTTCCGTCATTATCTTCAATTTCAATATTGTGCCTATAATACTTAATTTTATGTTTACCATAATAAGTAGTATTAGGTGTATCTTCTGTAGACCCAGGTATAACAACGAACTCATTATTACGATTTTTATCTACAATTATTACAGGTCTATTCTTCGATTTTGGAACTCTATTGGATTTATAAGGCAAATACAAATCATTAGTTTCTAAGGTTTGTCCTATACTAATTGCTTTACTTTTCTTGCCGTATATTCTTTTAGTCAAAACTATCTCCCTTTTTTATTATTTTTCTTCTTAGCCTTAGTGCCTTTATTTGCGTTATACGCATTAGCACTATCTTGTCGAGCTTGTAAATAACCGGCACGATATGCCATACCGCAACAATCAATCTCTTCGCCAGTTTCACGAACTTTGCCAGATTTCATCTGTCTTGAAAAGCGCTTTGCTTTTTCGGCAGGGTTTCGCAGAATAATGCCAGTTGATGTTCTATATGCCACTGAACACATACCCCCTTTCTCAAAATCAATAATTTTAAGCGATCGACCGCTTAAATAAGGAAATCGATACAAGTCGTCAATAAAAATAGTTTCATCCTTATTTGATACAAGAATAAAACTATACATTTGAAATAATTTTGTAAAATTTTTTAAAAAAATCGTTGACATATCATAATCAATATGATATATTATAAACGCAATCGCATACGGGAGATTAGCGCAGTTGGTAGAGTACCTGCCTTACAAGCAGAGGGTCACAGGTTCGAGTCCTGTATCTCCCACCAGTTCATTCGATTGCATTTTGTTTATAGCAAACATTTGTGCGAATGAATATATTAATATAGAGGATATGCGGGAGTGGCTCAGTGGCAAGTAACGTATAGCGATATGCCCTTTGGTATATTGTAGCGGTGCGTTAGCAACGAGTGAGCGATAGCGATGGAAGAGCGTTGTGCAACGCTCAATGTGAAAATTATAGTACTGTTAGATATATTTAAATAATTATTATGCGGGAGTGGCTCAGTGGTAGAGCGTTGCCTTGCCAAGGCAAATGTCGCGAGTTCGAATCTCGTCTTCCGCTCCAGATAAAGTTTAGTGAAAACTAGACTTTTTTTGTTAAAAATAATACAGACTTAGGTTGAATATGTTATAATTATACCAATGGAGTTATATATGACAGAGCAAGATTTATATGAAAAATTGTATAAACTTAGAGATCGACTGAGGACTAAATTTTATTCTAATGGTAGGAAGCCTAATATTTGTTCAAACGCAATTCTATACGAATTATCTACACAGGCACCTAGACATAAAGAAGATTTATTGAGTATATCTGGGCTTGGGAAAACTTTTGTAGACAAGTATGGCGATTATTTCATGAAGATATTAAATCAATATCACATGAGTAATGTCTCTACTACAGAATTGAAAACGGAAGTAAGGAATACTCTAAAGAATTTAGAAAATCGTCTAGTGAACATCAGCAAGAGAAATCGACTCTTATATATGAGCAAAATTTATAGTAAATACGCATTTGATATGTTCACTGACAATGAAGAATTTAATCAATCAGTAATCAAATTATTGTTTGGACGTATTTCTAAACTAAAGATTTGTTCAGTGGGAGATCAATCGGTAAAAGAAAAAAGATTAAAACGATTATTACCTCTACTACGTGAAGTAAGTAAAGATTATCGTGAGAGCGGTCAATACGATCTATATATTGGATACCCATTTGTAGTAGGTAATACTAAGGGAGAGGATTTTAATGTGCGTGCACCTCTTGCCATATTTCCAATCATCTTTGAAAGAATGGATGATGAAGTTGTTTTGAAGCTCGATAAATCGAAGGATATTTTATATAACAATAATTTGATATTAATGCAAAACAAATTTTTATCTAAATCAAATGAGTTGCCAAATAATGTTATAGAAGATTTAAAAAGTTATAATTTTCTTGGTGAAATGAAATATTTTTATGAAACTAATGGAATTAATCTTACTGGGGATGGATTAGTAGATTCAATTGAAAAATTTGAAGATATAGCACAAAAAGATTTTCCTAAATACGTCGGTGGAGAATTTCATATTGTTCCTAATGCAATATTGGGTAAATTTTCTCTCTATTCAAGCGCTTTACAGAAAGATTTTAAAGACATGATTGAAGATACCGAGATTAATAGTTTGCTAGATGATTTGCTGTCAAATATAGATACCATTGACATTTACGATGATGATATTTTTGATGATGATGCAGGTAATAAAATAAATGACTTTTTAGAAAAAGATATTAATTATATTAATGAATTAAATGCATCACAAGAGCAGGCAATTCTAGATATAGATAAAGATGATAAACTGGTCATCCAAGGTCCTCCAGGTACAGGTAAATCACAGACAATAACTAGCCTTATTGCAGATGCAGTTAATAAAGGCAAAAATGTAGTTATGGTATCACAGAAAAAGGCTGCACTAGATGTAATCTATTCTCGATTGGGTGATTTGTCGAACTATGCAATTATATTGAATGATACAAAAGACAAGTCATCTTTCTATAACCAAATTGGTGAACTTTTCTATTCTAATAAGACCTATAGTTATGTTAAAGAATATTTCGAACAAATTGCTAATAGAATTGACGATAATATTAATAATCTAAAAGTTATTGCAGATAAATTGTATTCCCTTAAAACAAATGGGATTGAAACCTATAAGATATATCAAGATAACGATGACAATCAATTTAAAGTAAGAATACTTAATGAAGATATATATTACGAGTGTATTAATACTCAACTGTTGAATGTTGACTATATGGAATTAAAGTCGATAAAGGATAAATTTTTAGACGAGACATTGTTAAATACAACATTTAATTACATAGAGTTAAGTGATAAATTTGCTTGGCTTAATGATATGCGAGATATTGACAAAACTATCGAAGTCAAAGAAATGCAGAGATTATGTAACGAGTTTGCTAAAAATCAAGTGGAGTACCTTGGATATAATTTCTTTAAGCGATTATTTAACAAAGGTAAACGAAATAAAGAACTAAAGAAGATATATAAGGCTTACTTTAAGAATTCAAAGAGTAGAAAGTTTATATTTAAAAATCCACAAATCTTAAAAGATGGAATTAAAAATTATTCAATATTTAGATTAGATAGTAGATTATATAATCAACTAAGTGAAAATGAAAAATTATTTGCAAAAGTGCTCTATAGCATGAAATTAAAAGATGAAAATATTGCAAATAGTAAAAATTTATTTGATTTTATTGTTTATTGTATAATAGACCAATTTGAAAGTGATAATGCCGAGATGTTCTCCAATGTTGGAAATTTCTCTTCTATTATTACACAAATCAGTAACTTAATTGCCAAGAAAAAAGAGTTAACCAAGACTAAGTTGAAGAGTGTATTAGTCAACGCGTATGATAAAGAAATAGAGAAATCAAAAAGGTACTTAGAGATCTGTAGGCAAATTGAGAGCTCTAGAAGGTGGAGTGTTACAAAATTTGTAAAAAAATTTAGTTATGAATTATTTAAAGGTATTAAGATTTGGCTTATGAGTCCAGAATCCGTTAGCGAAGTGTTACCACTTGAGAAGGGATTATTTGATTTGTTAATATTTGATGAGGCCTCTCAAATATATATCGAGCGGGGTATACCTGCAATCTCGAGAGCGAGAAAGGTAGTAATAGCAGGAGACCACAAACAGTTACGACCATCCAGTTTAGGTGTAGGTAGGATAGATTATGATGAAGATGAAGAATTAGATGAGGATGAGCAGGAGGCTAATGCCGCATTAGAGGAAGAAAGTCTGCTTGATTTGGCACGATTTAAGTATCCTTCAGTTTTACTCAATTATCACTACAGATCTAGATATGAGGAACTTATTAATTTCTCTAACTACGCATTCTATCATGGTAGATTAAATATTTCTCCTAACATAGAAGAACCTAGTGAACCACCAATACAGGTGATAAAGATAGATAATGGTACGTGGATTAATAGGTGCAATAAAAACGAAGCAATAAAAGTCGTTGAAACGATTAAGAATTTCTTATTTTCTAGACAGAATAAAGAAACCCTAGGTGTGATTACATTTAATAGTAGTCAACGAGACATGATTATGGATGTGTTGGATGACGAATGTGTAAAAGATCAGCGCTTGGCTTCAATTGTTAAAAAGGAATTTGATCGTAAAGAAAATGGTGAAGATGTAGGTTTATTTGTTAAAAATATTGAGAATGTACAGGGTGATGAACGAGATTGCATCATATTCTCAATAGGTTATGCAAAAAACAATATTGGTAAAGTAGTTAGAAATTTCGGTTGGCTCAACCAACAAGGTGGGGAAAATCGACTCAATGTTGCTATATCACGTGCTAAGAAAAAAATCTATGTTGTCACTTCTATCAGTCCAGATCAATTACCAGTAGATGATTTAAAGAATAATGGACCTAAATTATTTAGAAAGTATTTGGAATATTGCTGGGCAATCAATAATAGAGATGAGGCGCTTGTTAATTCTATTTTACATTCGTTCACTGATACTGGGGTTAATTTGAAGACTGATAGTACATTGAATGGAGGGATAGAGACTTCATTAGTAAATGAGTTGACTAATCGAGGTTTCATAGTACACAAAAATGTCGGTGTAGCAGGATACAAAATTGATATAGGCGTTAGAGACAAGAATGATAAAAAATATATCTTAGGTATTGAGTGTGACAGCAAATTGTACAGTAGTGACATGTGTACACGCGAGCGAGATATTTATAGACAGACATATCTAGAAAGTAGAGGATGGAGAATATATCGGTTGTGGAGTACTAATTGGTGGCACAATAAAGAAAAAGAGATAGAGAATATTGTAAGCATTTTATCTATAGAAGAAGCGAAATAACTAATGTACGGGGATTAAGAGAAGTTAAGAAAGGCATTGTGTTTAATAGGAGAAGTGTTTAGTTTAATTGAAGAGTTATGTATTGGTAGCCGTGAGGCTACCTTTTTCGTGGACTCTTAAGTCTAATAAAGTGTAATTTGTCCATGGATATATTGATTGCGTCAAGTTAGGTGAGATGAATTAGTCCCAGCGGTCGAAATAATTATTATTTTGACGGTTATCTCTCCAATCATTGTCACATCTGCAACAAATCATTACACATTTGAAATAATTGCATTTATCACTAGGGCGTTTTTCTTCTTTGCAACAGTTATTTCTGTCATCGTCGCATTTATGGCAGTTGGAATAGGAATCCTCACACCTATTTTTACGACATTTACATCTGCAGTCGTCATGCTCTTGATTACAGTTTCTGCAATTAAAAATGTTTTTAAAACAACACATAATTCTCCTTTTTAAGAACAAACGAAATGGCTTGTTCTAATACATACTATTCTATCATAGAGAGAAAAGTGTATTGTTTGCCTGCCTTATTTTATTTAATAAGTTTATAATGAAGGCAAAGTTAGAACTGAGGTTTAATATATAAAAAAATGATAAAGTCATGTGCAAATAAGCATAAAAAAACGACCTAGATTTCACATGAATTAAGGTCGCTAATGGTGCCGGTGGTCGGGGTCGAACCGACATGATATTGCTATCGCAAGATTTTGAGTCTTGTGCGTCTGCCATTTCGCCACACCGGCAAGTTATCACTCCGTTATGTTAGTTATTAGACGTAAACATAAACTTAATGCTGGATTGCCTTTTAAACCTATTCATCAGCAAGTACCAATAGAAAGGTTTTTTAACGAACTCAATATAACATATTTTTTTAACTTTTGCAACACAATTTCTAGAAATTATCTAAAATTTAGTGAACTGTTTGTTTTTTTTATTTGCTTATGGCATAATAACACTATGGAAAAATTTGTAATTGTAGATGGTAATAGTTTAATTAATCGTGCGTTCTATGGATTGCCTATGCTTAGGAGTCTGTCAGGTGAGCCATGTAATGCAGTGTATGGTTTTTTGAATATGATACTGAATGTAATATCTCGTGATAGACCGAAATACTTTGTGTGCGTATTTGATGCGGGGAAACATACTTTCCGTCACGATATGTATGCAGAATATAAAGGTAAAAGAGACCATATGCCAGAGGATTTGGCTACTCAATTACCAATGCTAAAGAAGATACTTCAATCTATGGGTGTGAAAATAATTGAGATACCTGAGATAGAAGCAGACGATATTATCGGTAGTTTAACTAGAAAATTTAATCATGAATTTATACTGATTTCTGGTGATAAGGATTTATTGCAATTAATTAATGATAATACTACGGTTTGGTTGACACAGAAAGGTATATCTAATGTACTAAAAGTAGATGTTCCTACTCTTAAAAGTGAATTCAATATCGAGCCGTATCAGGTGATAGAATTAAAATCAATAATGGGAGATAGTTCGGATAATATCCCAGGTGTGCTGGGTATAGGTAAAGTTGGAGCGAACGATTTAATTAGCCAATTTACTACACTAGACGGAGTTTATGAGAATTTAGATAAATTGTCTCCTAAACTAAAAGATAAGTTAGAAAAAAATAGAGAATTAGCATATTTGTCACACAAACTTGCCACTATTAAATTGGATGTTAAATTAGACTGTACATTAAAAGATTGTGAATATAGTTTGCCATTCAATGAAGAAACATATGAATTATTAAAAAATTTAGACTTTAAGTCTATGCTAAATAGAAAAGAGTTGTTTATTAAGCCCAGCGAAAAAGTTCAGGAAAAAACTTTGGTAGCAAACATTATCGAGATAGACTCAATAGATTTATTTAATACTATGCTAACTGAGTTAAATAATGCTGGCTCGTTCGCGGTAAATAGTGAAAGTCTCTCTTTTAATTTTGCGCTTGAGGATAAAGAATATGTTCTCTATAAGAGTGGAGATATATTTAATTCAAATATTGAAAAGTTAAAAAATTTATTTTCTTCAAATTCGCAAAAAATTTGCTTCGATGCTAAGGCACTAATGCATGAATTATCACAGTACGATATTAAAATAAATAATTATTTTGATGTCTCAATTGCTATATACATTGCTAACGAAATGGATGCTGAGATAGGTATAGACGAAGCATTGTCTATGAATGGTTTGACAACAGATGCTAAAGCAGTGGCTCTCTTTAAACTAAAAGAGATATACATCAATAAACTTATCAATGGTTTTCAATTAAAATTATTTTCAAATATTGAATTGCCTCTTGTAGAAGTTCTTTTCGATATGGAAGAGAATGGAATTAAAATTAATACAGATGAGATTAAAAAATTAAGTAAAATCTATCATGAAGAGTTAAATCAACTTGTTTCTAAAATCTATGAACTATCGGGTGAGGAATTTAATATTAATAGTCCTAAACAGTTGCAAAATATTTTGTTTAATAAACTCAATATACAATACAAAGGTAAACTCAGTACCTCCATAGATGTATTGAATGCAATCGTTGATGCTCATCCCGTAGTGAGAGAGATTATTAGATATAGGAAAGTTAATAAATTAATCAGTACATATATAGATGGTATGCTTAATTATGTAGGAGAGGATGATATTGTCCATACTACATTTATGCAACGAACTACATCTACAGGTAGACTGAGTAGTCGTGAGCCTAATCTACAGAATTTACCGATTAGAGATGATGAAGGTAAAACGCTGAGGAAAATGTTTATGAGTTCGTTTGAGTCTGGTACGATGATTAGTGCAGACTATAATCAAATTGAACTTAGGTTGATTGCTAATTTTAGTGGAGATGAGAATATGATAGCAGACTATAAGTCTGGTAGAGATATTCACACTGCTACAGCAAGTAAAATCTTTGGTGTTAAATTAGAAGATGTGCAACCTAATATGCGTAGGGTGGCGAAGTCAGTTAACTTCGGTATTATTTATGGAATTAGCGGATTTGGATTGTCACAGAACTTAGGTATTAGTCAGCGAGAGGCAAACGATTTTATAAAGAAATATTTGAATATATATCCTAAGGTTAAAGAGTATGGAGATCAGTCAATTATTAGCGCTAGAGAAAAAGGTTATGTTAGCACCATGATGGGAAGGGTGCGCCATATTCCAGATATTAATTCGACTAATCATACTATGCGAGGATTTGCTGAACGTACTGCTAAAAATATGCCACTTCAAGGTAGTGCTAGCGATATTATTAAGTTAGCTATGATTAGAGTTCATAAAAGAATGAAACGTGAAAACTTAATGAGTAAATTAGTACTTCAAATACATGATGAATTGATAGTCGATTGTTACCCTGGTGAAAATGAAAAGATAAAAAAGATATTGAAAGAAGAGATGGAAGCAGTGGTCACACTAGAAGTTCCATTAATCGTAGAAGTGAGCGAAGGCAAGACATTATTTGATGCAAAATAATAATAATGATTAAATTTTTAGAAAAATTGCTTTGAATTTGTAAATTAATGCGATAAAATAGAAGAAAATGACGAACGAAGAAAGAAAAAATAAGTACATGAACCGTAATATTAAGGTTTACCCAACATATTTGGCATTGACTTGGGATTTGTTTTTCGTTTGGACTATTTCAATGATGTTTTTAACTACACAGAAAGGTTTATCCAGTTCGCAAGTAATTATGCTAGACTCAATACAAATGGCAGCAGGATGTTTATTCTGTATACCAGTAAGTAAACTGTTCGCAAAAGTTCCAGCTGTACTATCTACTAGAATTGCAATGCTTGGTTACGGCGGATACTTATTGTTTGCTATATTTGGTACACATTATTTTACATTCGTGATAGGCTCGATATGTTTAGCTTTTGGATTTGCAGTCACAGCAGTTAAATGTAATTCTATTATCACTGATAGTCTAGAATTGGTGAATAGAGGTAAAGAGTATGATAAGATTTATGGCAAAGGCTTAAGTCTATTCGATACTATTGGAGCAGCGGGAGCAGTACTT
>CATLDS010000010.1 GCA_949902685.1 uncultured Christensenellaceae bacterium
CATTATTTTCACCGCCTTTTTCCTTGCGTACTATTCTAGTCTTACAAGGAAGTTTGTGTGAAGCCAGTCTTAATGCCTCTAAGCAAACTTCTTCGCTTGGATGACTAACCTCAATAATTACTCTGTCGCGTTTAACAACTGCTACGTGACCAACCTGAGCACCCTTACCGCTACCCATACGAGTATCAGCAGGTTTCTTAGTAATAGGCTTGTGTGGGAACACTTTTATCCAAAGTTTTCCACCACGTTTCATATATCTGTTAATAGCGACACGTGCAGCCTCTAACTGATTAGGAGTCATCCAACATGGTTCAGTTGCCTGAAGACCGTAGTCTCCATATGTTACTTTGCTACCGCGGATGGCACGTCCAGTAGTACGGCCACGAAATTGTTTTCTTCTCTTTTCTCTCTTAGGCAATAACATATTAGTTTTCTCCTTTCTTGTGATTTTGAACTGAACTTTGAGAAACTTTGCCCAAAACTTCACCCTTGTAAATCCATACCTTAATACCTAATACACCGAAAGTGGTATGTGCTTCTACACAAGCATAATCGATATTGGCTCTAATAGTGTGAAGTGGAAGTGAACCCTCATGATAGTGCTCACTACGAGCGATTTCAGCACCGTCAAGACGACCTGAAACCATGGTCTTAACACCCTGTGCACCAGCACGCATTACTCTCTGCATAGCAGATTTCATAACACGTCTAAACTGAGCACGTTTCTCTAGTTGACTAGCGATTGATTCAGCCACAAGTTTTGCGTCTAAATCTGGATTTTTAACTTCAACGATGTTTACGTTAAGTTTCTTAGCGTTAGTCAATTTCTCAATATTTTTCTTCAAAGCCTCAACGCCAGCACCTTTCTGTCCAATCAAAACGCCTGGTTTACCAGTGTAGATTGAGATAGTAAGACTGTCATTAGTTCTCTCAAGTAAAACATTAGAAATTGCACAATTTTTATAATCTTTAAGGATGTAAGTACGGATTACATTGTCTTCCTTAATGTTTTTAGCAATATCTTTCTTGTCTGCGTACCAAAAAGAATTCCAAGTCTTATTGATACCAAGTCTCATTCCATTTGGATTAACTTTTTGTCCCATAAATTACTCCTTTACATCTAGCACTACTTTGATGTGGCTAGTTCTTGTAACAATTCTGTCAGCGCCGTGTGCACGACCACGGAAGTAAACTTTGTTTACTCTAGTAGGTCCTTGACCAAGGATAACCTCAGCAAGATACATATCGTGAACATTAAGTCCCTTATTGTTCTCAGCATTAGCACCTGCAGATTTAACTACTTTTAGTAGAATGGCAGCAGCGTCATGTGGCATATTGCTCAAAATTGCTACTGCGTCATCATAACTCTTGCCTCTAACTGTGTCGATAACGATTTTAGCCTTAGTAGGAGAAAGTCTAACATAGCGAACACTAGCATAAGGACGAGTGTCTTTATTTGCTTTAATCTTCTCAGATTTTTCTCTAATTCTCTTTGCCATAGTTTACTCCTATTTCTTCTTGCCTTTAACTTCTTTTTGTTTATGACCTTTGAAGGTACGAGTAGGTGCAAATTCACCTAACTTGTGTCCTACCATATCGACGGTACAATATACTGGTATATGTTTTCTACCATTGTGAACAGCGATAGTGTGTCCTACGAATTCAGGATAGATGACACTAGCACGAGACCAAGTCTTGATAGCCTTTTTCTCATTTTTCTCATTCATATCTTGAACACGAGACATAAGTTTCTCTTCTACGAATGGTTCTTTCTTTAAACTTCTACTCATATTCTCTCCTACTTAGCTTTAGCTCTCTTGACAATAAGCTTGTCAGAAGCTTTTTTATGTTTTCTTGTCTTATAACCAAGTGCAGGTTTACCCCATGGAGTAACTGGACCAGCATGTCCAACTGGAGATTTACCTTCACCACCACCGTGTGGGTGATCTACTGGGTTCATCGCAGAACCACGGACACTTGGACGTACGCCCATATGACGTTTACGACCAGCCTTACCAAGAGACACAATTTCGTTCTCTTCGTTGCCGATCTCACCGATAGTTGCACGACAATTTGCGAGCACTTTTCTCATCTCTCCACTTGGAAGACGAAGAGTAGCATATGCTCCCTCTTTAGCCATTAACTGTGCTGACAATCCAGCGCTTCTAACCATCTGTCCACCGCGACCTGGTTGAAGTTCAATGTTGTGAACTTTAGCACCCAATGGAATATCTTTTAATTCTAATGCGTTACCTGGCTTAATCTCAGCACCAGTACCGCTCATTACTTTGTCTCCTACATTGAGACATTGTGGAGCGATGATATATCTCTTCTCTCCGTCTGCATATACAAGTAATGCAATGTATGCAGTTCTATTAGGGTCGTATTGAATACTATCAACTTTGGCAACAATACCATCTTTATTACGCTTGAAGTCGATAATTCTGTAATGACGCTTATTACCGCCACCGATGTGACGAACAGTGATTTTACCCTGAGCGTTACGACCGCCAGTCTTTTTCACATCACCTTTAAGTGAACTAGGGATTTCCACATTCTTAGCTAGGTTATCCCCTGTCTTATAAGTCTTGAACCTATTAGCAGGTGAGGTAGGTTTTACTTTTCTTATAGCCATATACTACTCCTTTCCTAGTTCAAAGACTCGAAGAATGCGATAGCCTTAGATTCAGGCTTCAAGAAAACGATTGCTTTCTTATAATCGCTAGTTCTACCAGTCACTTGACCACTCTTTGTGTTTCTTGTTTTTTGTTTACCCTTAACTATAATGGTATTAACTCTAGCCACTTGAACCTCGAAAAGTTCTTCTACTGCTTTTTTAATCTCAATTTTATTAGCAGAAGTAGCCACCTTGAAAGTGTAAACTTTATTTGGGAAGCCTGCGTATGATTTCTCTGTCATAATAGGCTCTAAAATGATTTTCTGCGCTTCCATTATACGTATGCCTCCTCTAATTTCTTAATAGCATTCTTAGTGAATACTAAATATCTATTCTCTACGATCTCAGCCACATTTAGTAATAATGCGTCTACACAAGATACTTTAGCAATGTTGTTAGTAGCCTTAATAGCTCCTTCATTTTTACCATCAGTAACTATTAATGTACGTTTATCAAGACCGAAAGTCTTTAAGAATTCGCTAGCAGACTTAGTCTTGTTGTCCGCGAATGCTACTTCGTCTAAGATATAAACTTCGTTCTGTCTAATCTTTTGAGATATAGCAGATGAGAATGCGATATCACGCATCTTCTTATTAATCTTTTGACTGAAGTCTCTTGGCTTAGGTGCAAATACTACACCACCACCGTCAAACTGAGGAGCACTTCTCTCGTCGTGACGAGCATTACCTGTACCCTTCTGTCTCCACATCTTCTTCTTGCTAGCGTTAACTTCACTACGAGTAAGAGTAGATTTAGTACCCTGACGGCCGTTGTTATGTATAGCAACGATTACTTGATGAATAAGTGGCTCATTATAATCAGCATCGAACACCATATCGTTAAGTTCGACTGTGCCCACTGATTCCTTTTTCATATTATAAACTTTAAGTTTTGCCATAGTTATCTCCTTTAAGCCTTAGCTGCGGACTTGATAGTAACTACTGACTTCTTAGGTCCAGGGATAGCACCCTTAACCAAAATCAAATTTCTATCCGCATCTACGCGTACAACTCTAAGATTTTGTACAGTCACTGCTTCATGACCATAATGACCAGGCATCTTTTTACCTTTGAATACTCTGCTTGGAGTAGAGTTAGCACCCATTGAACCTACTTCTCTGTGAACAGGTCCAACACCGTGAGTCATCTTAAGTCTGCGTTGGTTCCAACGTTTGATAACACCTGTGAAACCGTGACCTTTGGTGATACCCGACACATCTACGATATCACCTGCACTGAACATATCAGCCTTAATTTCTTGACCAAGGGTAAACTTGGTAATATCATTGTATTTGAATTCTTTCAAAATACGTTTAGCCTCAACACCAGCTTTCTTGAAAGCACCTGCTTGGCTTTTATTAACATTCTTAGTCTTAATATCACCGAATGCTACTTGTACGGAGTTATATCCGTCTGTATCAATAGTCTTGATTTGAGTTACATAGCAAGGACCTGCTTCTATTACTGTCACAGGCTCTACTCTGCCGTCATCAGTGAAGACTTGAGTCATGCCGACTTTTTTACCGATAATTGCTTTTTCCACAGTTCCCTCCTTATAATTCTACCTTAATGTCTACACCTGCAGGTACATTCATCTTAAGTAATGTATCAACTGCTTTCGCATTAGGTGCATAGACATCAATAAGTCTATAGTGTGTGCGAGATTCAAATTGTTCTCTTGAATCCTTATATTTGTGCGTTGCACGAATGATTGTAACCACTTCTTTTTTAGTAGGAAGTGGAATAGGTCCAGAAACTTTACATCCAGACTTGTTAGCAGTGTCAAGTATTCTTGAAACCACATTCTCGAGTAAACCTGCATCATATGAAGCAAGTTTCATTCTAATTTTTGTTGTTGCCATATTTCTCTCCTTTTTATTTAGTCAACACAAAACTAGCGATTACCCAATACACCAAATCCCGCAATTCACGCAGTATAGAATATCTCATCTACTTACGCGTATTACACTGACCCGTGTGTTAAGTGCCGGTCCTCAATAAAATTGGGCTATTGCCCTCATCTCTGCTAGCGCCTACAATGTAGACTTTGGTCGGCATGAATTCCCATTCATTGTTGCTAACAAATGCAACCTCATACGTCTTACCACATAAAACAGCAAGTGTATTCTAACAAAGAAAAGGGTGTTTGTCAACCCTTTTTCAAAAATATTTTTATTATTTTTCGAGCGATTTCAACACGTTCGTTAAGACATCTATAAGCGTATTGAATTCTTTTATATATCTACTTTCATTAGTTATCTTAGAATTAATTTCTAACTGAATAGTCCACAATGAATATTTCTCTGCGAAATAGCCAGATATAGTTCTACTAGGCGCGGAGAATGGATTATCAATAGTGACATTAAATCCTGCACGTCTCAACTCTCGCTCCAGCTTATCGTATAACAAAATATTACCTTGAATATTAGCACCATAATTAATGCCTAGATTAATATCACATTCTCTAGACTTAGATAAGCCATGAATATCTATCAAGTATTTTATACCTTTAACAGAAAGAATGTACTTAATCTTATCTCTATAATTACATTGCTCATCAAAGTTCGCATCATCAAAGTTATTCATAGTTTTGACAATGTACGATGCATTCAACCTATCAGCAAGCGTCAACCCAACACCTACAGTTCCGGGCTCTGCATATTTTCTCTTCCCTAACCTCGTCTGGTTAACCGCATGTGGCATTGAAAATAAGATATCGCTATCACCTAAAGAATACGCACAATCATCCCCTATGTGCGAAGACATAAAATTTTTTCTTAACTTATATACTCGTTTGAAACTCAACTTTTCCACGCTATAATTATAACAAACATTTAAATAAAATCAAAACAGAATAATTAAAATTTCTTTCACTTAACAGCAAAATATGATATAATAAAGTTATGAGAGTATTCAAAAAGAATGATGATGAATTCGAGTGTCGTTGGTGTGGAAAAATGATACCCAAACTAAAATATTCATCTAGAGACCATTGCACCAGATGTCTAACATCTATACATATAGATATTAATCCGGGGGATAGAGCGTGTAATTGTCTTGGTACACTATTTCCAATAGATGTCACAATTAATAATAAAAAAGGATATATAATTACATACAAATGTGATAAATGTGGCATTATACATAATAATAAATCGGCAGAGGATGACCACTTCTCTACCCTACTAAAAGTAATGAATAAGACTTACGATAAAAATTATTATAAGAAATAATACTAAACACCACCGAATATTAACTAGAAAAATGTTAAAAATTTTTCAAAAAGGTATTTACAAACTAATATTTCTATGCTAAAATATGGTCGAATTAAAAAATAAGGAGAAAATTATGGCAGAAGAGAAAAATATTAATACAAAAATTGTTGATGATTACAACAACAACCTTAGCACATTCCCTAGATTTAAAGATTTATCATTTAGAGAGATTACAGAAGATGTTACTATTGAAAAATACATCTCAAAAGTTTCTAAGGCTATGTATAGTGCCGCAAGAAGAAATCCTGATAAATATAAAAAATTTTTAGACGCGGCTGATGTAGATGTAGTATACTTCTTGACAGAAATGTATAATAATGGAATATATCCAAACATTGTTACACCGATGCTTGATTTATATAACACATTATTAAAAGATAATTGGGAAGCATACGAGGATGATGCAGACGCTCGTAGAATGAGTGAACTCGAAGATATGACATATTCAACTAACATTAATATCACTAAAGCTATAACTGAGTTAATGTCCAAACTTAAACTTGAACTAGCACCAAAACATGAAGTGTAAAAAAACTTGCTATCCAGCAAGTTTTTTTACACAATATACTCACAACCAACTATTTGCACATTCTATATACCATCGCCATTATTAAGTATGTTAGATGAAACTATTCTACTATCATCCCCAATATTAAGTTGATTTCCTTTTTTAACTAGTTCCTCTTCATAACCTTTACCAGTTAAGTTATTTTCAACCTTTTTCGCCACATTAACATTTAATATTTCTTGTCCTTCAACCTGCTCCCCATCTTTATTTTTTAAATTATTCATGTCGTCGACACGTCGTAGTTCTCCACCTTTATCTAAATGTACATTTCTCATATCAACATGTATTTTTTTTCTTGTGTCTTCAGTTTTGGTTTTAGGGTTATTTTTAGGATTTTTGTTACCATTACCAGTAGCAGCACTACGGTTATTACCATATTCAGCAGTTTCAGTCATTCTCCCTATTATTGACGTACCTGATGACGTGTGAGTATTACCACCATTAGATAGCGTTTTATTTGCAGGTTTTTCTTGTCCTTTCCCTTTACCCGAGTTGGATGACGACGAACCTTTACCTGATGATTTATTATTAGATTTCGTTGTTTTAGATTTATTTGGAGTATCTTGTTTATTAGTTTGATTAGTCTTATCCTTCTTCACTGGATTTTCTATATTAATAGGAGGCTGCGTTTTCGTGTTCTTATCATCTTTATTTATTTTAGCAGTAGCAACTGCAACAGCTGTAACTGTTGCGGTTGTAAGAATTTTGGCAAATTTATTACCATTAGTTAACTGACCAATAATTGTGCCCGCTGTAGCACCGACAACTATTGCCGCTACCGTTCCAAATAATTTCTTCCTTTCTTCACCTATTGGTTTTTTATTCGTAGGTGCAGTTTCAGTTTCGGTTGGAGTAGTTTCTAATTCTTTATTATCATCTTTATCTTTATTTGTTGTATCAGCAGTGAGCTCTTTTTTATCATCCTCATGTTCGCGTACAACAGGCTTGCCCGTGATAATGTCTACCACATCGTCTGCCACTCGACTCTCTGTCTCTTTCGCTGTCTTAACAAACGAATCGGCTAAGTCCTCTAGCGGTGTAACTTCATCCCTTCTATTAGTATCTATCTTAGGAACTACAATATCTTCACCCTTCTTCTCTGCTGGTGCTTTCTCTACTTTAACAGGAACAGCATCTTGAATCTTGATATTATAAGTATTGACAGCATTGTGCTTCTCAACCTTGAATTCCTCTTGTTCTTTTTCATCCAAGACATCAATATTATCTTCAATCGCTTGATTGATTATTTCGTTTAATGTCTTAGCCGCATTAGGTTTATCCAACTTGATAAAATCACTCTGCTCAGTGAGAGTCTTCTTAATCTCTTGCTCTACCACTTTCTTCAACTTAGGATAGTGTTCCAAAATCTCTAAAATAGTATTGGCGTATTCAGCCTCTATCTCTTCTATAACGTGCTCATTTTTAAGTAAGATTTCATTAGCTGCCAACAAGTATTTAAATCTATTAACTATACCAAACAACTCTGCGATAGTATCATCATCCATTTGGAATACATCAAGCACACTACCACTAAATGAGCCAATATTCCAACGACGATATATGGCATTCTTATTAACTACACCAGAAGTTTCTACCATATCTATAACGGTCTCAACAATATTGCTATATATGCCGCTATTAAGTTGATTATTCGCTTGAAAACTCACTTTCTCAACCAGCGACAAAATAGCCCTATCACTCTCAAATGTTACGAAGAAAGAAATCTGCTTATCTAACTTCAATTCGCTATGGCAAACATCTATATTATCTACAGTATCTACAATATATTTTCGCATTGAGATAAGTTCTTGCTTAATCTCCTCGCTGACTACATATTCGCCAGTTTCATCATAATCACCTAGCATATAGCCGAGCACTGTATGGCGCATATTATTAAATTTAGAATACTCTATCAGTGCATTGTCTGCTATATAGCCTAATTCACTATCGTCTTTAAGATATTTAGCCATAATAATCTCCTATTGTGATTATATCATTTAGAAAATTATTTTGCAACAAAAACACAATTAAAACGTAGTCTTTTGTAATATTTTGACGAATTAAAATTTACCTACGATCTTCTAAAAGCTTTCATTATTTCTACATTATTTAATTTGATATTACGTTTAACTATCTCTTGCAATAATTTCCTTGGCAGTGAATTGGCAATAGAATTCTCAGTACCATAATCTATCCTTTTGGCACGTTGAATAATCTGCTCTGCCAGATGCTCATCTACATCCTCAAGCAAATACTCTGCTCGTGAAATGTCAAATTCTTTATTGTCATCAATCGATTTTAGCCATACCACGAGAGCCATGGTATTAATGAGTTCTAAACGAACACTTGGACTGATTTCACGTGTGTTTTTATGGTCTGCTAGTCCAATTATAATATTTGGAAACATTCTATTATGTCAGCGAATATGTGAACCTGCACGTCTAGTATTTTTATCTTGAACGAAATCAAGTTTCTTAAGTGCTCGCTTAAAATCTTCTTTTGATGTCATTATTCTTCACCTTGTGAAGCCAATTTCGCTTGTTGGTCTGCTATGGTCAATGCCTCAAGCATCTCATCTAAATCTCCATCCATAAATGCGTTTATATTGTACAAACTCATACCAATTCTGTGATCC
>CATLDS010000011.1 GCA_949902685.1 uncultured Christensenellaceae bacterium
AATTCATAGTACCGAAGAATATTCGACCAGTGTTTAAAAAGGGAGATAAAGATGAACAAGGTAAATAAGATAGTGGAAGAGATAAGATTAGATTACAATGCTCGTCGAGAAGCACGCAGGAGTTTGGAGACTCAGTGGCAGTTAAATATCAACTTCATGATGGGCAATCAGTACAGTTACATAGCCTCTAATGGAAGTGTGAGAGAGGATGAGAAACAATATTTTTGGCAAGAGAAAGAGGTGTTTAATCATATTGCACCTCTAATAGAGACACGTATATCCAAGATTAGTAGCAATACACCTACAGTTACAGTTCTACCAGCCAGTACAGATGAGGCAGATATTGAGAGTGCTCATCTCAGTAAAGAGATATTAAATTCAGTCGCTAATAGACTTAATCTAACTGACATTGAGAAGACGGCTACTACATGGAGCGAAATATGTGGAACTTCGTTCTATAAAGTGATTTGGAATACAGATAGAGGTAAAATGGTCGCCACAGATGACGCGGGCAAAGCAATACGAGAGGGAGATGTCGAGGTAGAGGTAATATCTCCATTTGAGATTTTCCCAGATAATCTATCTACTGAAAGAATGGAGGATATGGAGAGTATCATTCATGCTAGAGCGGTCGATGTAGGACAGATTAAATCAATGTGGGGAGTAGAGGTTGATGTAGAGAAAGTACACGCATTCACTCTAGATAACACTACTAATAATCTAGGCGGATTAGGATATGATGCTCACATCAATCGAGTCGCGAATACAGAACTAAATAATCATTGTATATTGATAGAACGTTACATTAAACCTAACAATAAGTATGAGAATGGTAGACTGACAATAGTGGCAGGGGACAAGTTATTATTCGATGGTGAATTGCCATATCTAAATGACGAATTGAATATGCGCACTTTCCCGTTCGTGAAGCAGATATCGAATTATCTTCCGGGTAGTTTCTTTGGAGTCAGTGTAGTTGATAGATTAATTCCAATACAGCGAGCATACAATGCGGTTAGGAATAGGAAACACGAGTATTTTAATCGCTCGGTAATGAATGTGCTAGCGGTAGAGGATGGTAGTATAGATACTGATTCGTTGGAGATTGAGGGATTATCTCCCGGCAAAGTACTGGTATATAGACAGGGTAGCAAAGTGCCAGAGATAATGCAAAATCCTAAAATGACTATAGATTTTGATAGCGAGGAAGATAGACTTCTAGGCGAATTCAAGACTGTATCTGGTGTGAGCGATATGATGACAGATAGTTATTCACAATACACGAATATGTCAGGTGTCGCATTAGAGTTGTTGGCAGAACAGGACAATACTAGATTATCTACAGCGATAGATTCGACCAAACTAGCGATTAAGACTGTCGCTAAATTTATACTTAGACTGTATAAACAGTATGCGGTGTTACCACGTCTACTTAAAATCAATGGTGAGGGTAGCAAGGTGCATTTGTATTATTGGGATAATAACGAAATCTCCAGTGATGATGTTGTGTTTGATACTCTAGACGAGAGTAGTGATTCACTTGGCAAACGTAGGATGATGTTATTAGATCTAATCAAGCAAGGTCTAATGTATGACGAAGATGGTAAATTCAGTCCAAATATGCGTAAACGATGTTTAGATTTATTAGGTTTTGGTATGTGGGAGAACACATTAGATTTAGATGCTTTACATATAGCAAGAGCGAAAGAAGAGAATATCTCAACACTGAATGGTGAAGCTCTAGAGATAATGCCAATAGACAATCATCAAATACACATCAACGAGCACACTGCATTTGTTTTAGGTGGAGATATTAAGAAAAATAAGAATTATAAAAAGTTAATAACACAACTATTTGCTCATATTGAAGAGCATAATAAACATTTGAATAAGGAGAATATTTAATGGAAGAATTGGAACAACCTAAACAAGATAACATAGGCTCCAGTGAAAATCTAGGTAAATTTAGAGACGTTGATAGTCTACTCAAAGCTTACAATAGTCTTGAGAGCGAGTTTACCAGAAAAAGTCAGCGTCTAGCAGAGTTAGAGAGCGAACGAGTATCTAGCGAGAAGGAGAATGCTAGACTGGCTGATATTGATAGAAGAGTAGATGAATTTGTAACAAAATTTGACTTTGCTATTCCTTTCAGTAGCGCGCTGAAAAAAAGTTTGGCAGAAGATGAGAACCTAAACTTAGAAAGTAAGGCAATGGAACTTATCGCAAATAATTACAAATCTGCTAAAGATTATGCTTGTGATAGCGAATTTTTGAATAATTATATATATTCTAATCAGGATATAAAAGATAGAATCATTAAAGATTATCTATCTAATGTCACTCAATCTTCGCCCATCAAGGTTGATAATTCGGGCTCTATTCTTCTCACTGCACCCAAGATACCAACTACAATTAAAGAGGCTGGTAACTTGGCTAAATCAATTATTAAACAGAAATAAGGAGAGAATATGATAGACTTAACAACAGCGCAGAACGCACTAAAAGATGCGTATCTAGTCGCAGCGTGCAATCAATTAAATACTAGAACTAATCCACTACTGGCTAAGATTAAACAATCATCTAGTGATGTATATGGCAAGCAGATTATTAAGATGGCGCCAGTGGGATTGAATGGTGGTGTAGGAGCTGGTAGCGAGACAGGCGAATTGCCTACTGCTAAAGAGAACACCTACGTACAGTTTAAGACAACACTAAAGAATCTATACGGAACTATAGAGATTAGCGACAAGGCAATAAGAGCCAGTGCGAATAATAGCGGAGCATTCGTAGATTTACTTAATGCTGAGATGGAAGGACTACTCACTGCTTCTAAATTCAACTTAGGACGAATGCTATATGGAAATGGCTCGGGTGAAGTTGGCAAAGTGACTGCATACGCTTCAGGAGTGGCCACACTAGATAGTGTTAAAAATTTAATGGAAGGAATGGTAGTAGACACATATGGCAGTACTGGTATTACCAATGCAGGACTTAGAATTGCATATGTAGATAGAGTTAACAAAAAAGTAACATTCACTAAATCTCCTGCTACAGCGTTAGTCGCTAATGATGTTTTATATGTTCAGGGTAGTAAGGACAATGAAATTACTGGTCTAGGCGCAATATTTGCATCATCAGGTAGTTTATATGGTCTCAATAGAGAGAATAACAAATGGTTAAACCCTTATATGAGTGATACTAATCAAGAGATTAGTGATAGTTTATTGCAGACTGCAGTAGACTTTTTGGAGGAAAACACTGGGTCGAATATCGACTTCATTACTTGTGGAGCGGGTGTTAAACGTGCCTATCAGCAATATTTAGCTTGCTACAGACGTAATGTAGATGTCACTGTGCTAGAGGGTGGATACAAGGCAATTAGTTTCAATGGTATTCCAGTAGTAAGTGATAGATTTATTCCAGATGACACACTTTATTTATTAGATAGTACTAAATTTACACTTCATCAATTATGTGATTGGGAATGGATAGAGGGAGAAGGTGGCAAAATTCTTCGACAAAAGGCAGGCTACCCAGCCTATACTGCTACACTTGTTAAATACGCAGACCTAATTTGTGACCAGCCTAATGGACAGGCTAAATTTAGCAATATCAAAGCAAGTGTTACCAATCCATTCGCAACAATAGTAGACAAACAATAAAAGGACGATTATGAAAACAAAAATTATGCACGATGTTTACGAGATAAGCAAACGAATTAAGTATATTGATAGAGGTTATTATATTGTCTATGATACATTGAAGCATAAGTTTGAAGTTCATAATGCGAATCAATTAGGTGATACATTTTGTGTGAATTTACCTTACTCGTATCTTGACGAACGAACATTAGTATATGTAAATGAGACAAATACGAGTAACATTGATAAAATTATAGATAAATTAGATAGTGACAATACACTGAGAGAGAACGCGGAGAAAAGACGTGTTTTTTCTCAGCTAAATGACACTATCGAAGACAGTATCAAGGAGACAATATGAAAATAAAAGATTTAATAATAGAATGTGCGGATATGTTAGGGATGTTTGATGAGAGGGTATTATTAGAGAATATTAATGAGGAAAATGAGTTCATGGCATTAGAGAATGCGGAGATTAAGAAGTTATTTAACCTTACTAAATTTTCAGTACGAGAATTATGCTCCAATTATTTGCCTGTACTAGCAAGTTGTGAAATTAATGTAGAAGAGGGTAAGTACCCAATTTCAAATTTAGTAAATTGTATCCGCATTCATAATATTCATAAAGATCACGAGGAAATTGATTATAAGATAATTAACCGTACTATTTCTGTTATAGAAAATGGAATATACACTGTGGAGTATTTTAGTTATCCAGAGATTAATTCATTGTTTGATGAGATAGATTTTTTAAACAATCTTAATCCAGATGTAATTGTATTTGGTCTGTGTGCGTACTATTGCCTAAGTTGTGGGTTGTTTGATGACTTCCAAGAATTTCATTCTAAATATATCGACAGAGCAGAGAGTTTAAAAAATATGAAGATTTTTAATATTCCAATGAGGAGATGGATGTGAGAGTTAAGAAGAAAGTTGACATAGAGCACTTCGATAACTTCAATAAACGTGATGGAGAAGCGTCTTGTATTGAGTTTTATAATTATTTTCCAAGACGTGGACTTTATAATTCGTTAGGCATTGACAATGCTAAATTTCCAGTTGCACTAGATGAAAATATGGATATGGAGATAGACATATCTTCAGGTAATTTTGACGAATTGAAAGGTGTGGCATACATTAAGCAGTATTTTCCTAATAGCAAGTCATATGAGCATAGATTACTGTTGTATGGAAATGACAAAAAGGTATATCTAAACCAACTATTTTCGTACGATTTCAAATTGCACTACATATTCGATATAACTTTGGATTCACCGCCAGTGACACTAGCGTATAAGAAGAATGATCAGGATGTTGTACTATTAACGAGTACCAACAAAATGTATATCTGGAAAGTTAACTATTCTCCCTATGCTATTACTAATGTGCCAATCATCACCAGTATGTGTATGAACGAAGGTGTTCTGTACTGCACCATTAGAGAGCCGTCATTTAAAATTTGGTATACCGAAGATTTAGACGCGGAGAGATTGGGTACACCGAATAGGAAGTCTGGATACATCACACTCGCAGATGAATTGGGAGAGTCTAGGAAAATTCTCACTTTTAATGAGGAAGTGTATGTATTCCGTGATTATGGAATATCCAAGATTACTAAAAGTAAGAACGAATTATTAGTTAGTCAAATTTATTTATCTAACACTAAGTTATTCAGTAATACTGTTAGTATTTGCGGTAACGCTATACTATTTGTAACAGCTGATGGTCTATACACTTTCAATGGAGTGAAGGTTAGTAAACTATCCGTCAATCTAAATATTGAATTGATAGATACCGATAATAGTTCATGTGCATCATCATTGGGCGAAAAATATTATTTGGCTATACGGGCTAAATTTGATGATGAGAAGATAATGTGTGAAGAAGGCGAATATAAGAATAATGCTCTATTAATACTGGATACCATTGACTATTCTTATCAAATTATTAGAGGAGTAGATATAGGTGGTTTGTTGCCTATTAAAACTGATATATGCGAGAAAATGTTGTTGACTTTTAATTCAGTTCATACTGATAAACTAGGTGAGATTTGTTCTAGTTCGACTTGCTTTAATACAGTACTACCTAAGTATTGGGTTAGTGGAGATTTATGTGATTGTGCTAACACTAAACTTTTTACAAGGTTGATAATCAAGTGTGAACAGGGCATTAAGTTTAATCTATTGCATTCGGGTAAATCAACTTCATTTACGACATATCAATCGGGCAATAATGAATTTTCTTTTAGGATTTGCAGTAAAGATATGCGAATAGAAATAGAGTCGAATAATCTAAGTGCTAATGTAGAAAAAGTGACTTTAGAATACTATGAATATTGATTTAAACTTTATAAAAAAATTAAATATATATTTTCAATATATGTTATCCTTGAATACTAATTATTTCAAAAAATTTTTAAATATGGATGAAAACACAGATGAAAATACGAATTAATATGTGATTTGCGACTATAATTTTAAATTTTTTGACTAAAAATAAAAAGGAGAAAATAATGAATTGGAAAAATCGCTTAAAAAATTATAATTTTTGGATATCGTTATTTAGTGCTGTACTATTAATTTTGCAAGCATTTAATATTAAACTTGATATTGCATATGTCAGTGAAATTGGTACAGCTGTACTAGGACTATTGGTAGTGATAGGTATCATTAGTGACCCTACTAAAACAAGTGTTAAGCAAGAAAGCCCAAAAACAGAAAATAACCAATCAACATCAATTAATAAAACTACAGATATACCCACTAACGAAAAAAATGAGAATACTATTGATAATCTATCGTATGATTTCAAAACTGTTTTCGAGAAGATAAGTAAGGATTTAGACGAGATTATTAAGAATAAATCTGTGGACAGTTCTAAGAAAGAATTATTATCAAATGAAGTAGAGTGTAGTTTAACCATGAATAATAACGCAAGCAATAATACATCAAAACTAGAGAATGAGAATAGTGAGGTTATTACACACAATATTGTTAATTAGACTAGGGAAACCTAGTCTTTTTATATATTAATTTCAAATTAGGTCTTGAAAGATTTTTTATTTATGATATAATATTTAAGTGTTTGATTTTCATATTGAAGAACTTAATACATTTGGTAAAGGCCATTGGGAGATTATTCAATCTAAAAGATGTGACCCGCTTAATTTTTCAATCAATTGTGAGAGATTAAGATCGATTTTCTTAGATACGGACTTATGTTTAAATAGTATGAAATACATAGAAAAATATTTAATAGATAGTATGTTCATTGTATTTTTGGACAACGATGATAATCCTCAAATTGTTGCTGATGCTAGTTGGGGAGAGTTGAATTCTTGTCGTGGAGTTGTAGATGGAGAAGAGCAGAATATTGATTCTTATTTTGCTGATGTGGTGAATGATTTTCTAAATAAAAATTTAGATCTAAGATATTGCAAAGAGTGGAGACATCAAGTAAACTGGATATTTCATCTAAGGGAATATGATCAACTTTTAAATGAGCGAAGATATGACGAAATCAATTTAAATGATCTACTTGAAGATATGAGTTATAATGGCTATAGTTTGCATTATGATGGGTGTACGGATACCAATAATAAACACGTTTATTACCCGATAGTTAAACGACAACTTCTCAACCAATCAATGTTAAAACCATTGCTCGCCAAGGCGATAGGTTGTAAGACACGTGAATTATATGTTGGTAAATATCATGGCGATGGTGTTGGGATAAAATATGTTGTAGGACATCTTATCTCTAAGTATCTAGCTAAAAATTGTAACATAGAAAAGGTTTATGGTCATGTTAAAATAGAAGATTATTTTGGATTGTACAACGTTTATGCCATCAATAGTACGTTTAGCTTTAGTATTATAGGTGACAAAAATAATGCGCTTGATTGTTGCGAAATATTTGGAGACGGGGTAGCAATAGATGGTGATATTTTGTAAGTTTATTAAAAAATATATCTCGACATGAGATATATTTTTTATTAGAACTAATAAGAATTTGGCTGGGCAAATTTAATCCAAAACAATTAAATCTTAAATAATATTTTTATTTTTAATTGTATAAATGGGGTCCCCGCAAAGTATTAACTTTGTGGGGAAGAGGAAAACAAAAGCGAAAATCAAACATATAAAATTTGTTTTACAAAATTTAGGTTTGAGGAGGTTCTAGTTTGACGATGGCTGGGGTAGGTAGATTCGAACTACCGAGTGCAAGAGTCAAAGTCTTGTGCCTTACCGCTTGGCGATACCCCATTATAATGCACCTTATTTATACTATTATGAGAAAATAATATTTGTGCATTGATATGTCTAAACGGTGAAGGAATTTAATAAAAATCGGGTTATACACCCGACACTTGTGGTGGGCGATCGGGGACTCGAACCCCGGACCCACTGATTAAGAGTCAGTTGCTCTACCAACTGAGCTAATCGCCCATACCATTTAAGACTTTAGTATTTTATCAAAACATTGAATCAATGTCAATAGATTTGTTTTATATTTTTAAAATTAATTTTATTGTTGTGTTATCAATTTATTTTGTAAATATTAGAAAATCATTAATGTTTCTTTTTCCAAGTTTTTGTGTAGAAATTAGCTTATAAAAAATATTCATCTCGCATACACTATCATATGAAGAAAAAAATTGTATTCACAGGCGGTGGCACACTTGGACATGTTATGCCGAATTTATATTTAGCCGAAGAATTAAAGAATGATTATGACATCTCGTACATAGGGACAGACGGATTAGAGCACGACCGTGTAATAAAAGAGATAGATGATTACCACACAATTCCTGCAGTAAAACTTGTTAGGGGTAAAATTTTCACAAATCTAAAAATTCCATTTGTTCTTATTAAATCTATCTTCAAATCAAAGAAGGAATTAAAAGAAATTAAACCAGATGTTATTTTTAGTAAGGGTGGATATGTATCCCTTCCTGTATGTATAGCAGGCAGGATGCTCAAGATTCCTATAATTTCTCATGAAAGTGATTATTCGTTTGGACTTGCTAACAAAATGATACTTAAACTTTCAAATACAATGTGCGTAAATTTTGCCCACTTAGAAGAGAAGAACAAAAAGATTACATATTCAGGACCAATATTCAGTAGGGATTTTGATAGCGATAGAAAGGATAAATCTAATCTTAATATCAATCCAAACAAGTCAACAATTCTAATAGTAGGTGGCTCACTCGGCTCGCAAAAGATTAATGAAATAATTTTCGCTATTGTACGTGATTTATTGCCTCAGTTCAATATTATCCACATTGTAGGCAAAGGCAACAATAAATTAAAATCATATGATAATTACAATGCGATTGAGCAGACGGAAGATATGGTCAGTATGTACAATATCGCCGACTTTGTGATAGGACGTAGTGGGGCAGGAGTAACAGCAGAATGTTTTTATAAGCACTTGCCAATG
>CATLDS010000012.1 GCA_949902685.1 uncultured Christensenellaceae bacterium
GGTAATACTCAAACGTACACTGTCACATACTCGGATGGCACGACATCCAGTTTTGAAGTAAAAAATGGTGAAAACGGTCAAGATATGAATATTGCTGACCTTTTTGCTTTGGGTGTTAGCATGAATATCTACACCAACGACAGAGCGGGATTTGAGCAGTTTATAAACTCTCTAAACCTAAATGGCAATACTGCTCAAACTTCTATATCTACAGCAACTAATAAGGCACTAATGTCTGCTGTCAAAATTTATTCTCATCACAAAGTTTACAATAGATATTCTACAGGCGAAAACAACAACTCAACTATCACTAATACTGGTGCAGGTGTCATCTACAGAATGGATGAAGATTATAGTTATATTATTACTAATTATCATGTTGTATATGATGAAAGAGCGAATACCACGAGCAATCACATCGCTAGTAAAATCGTAGCATACCAGTATGGTGTAGATGAAAGTATTTATAAAGTAGTAAACGAATATGGAAATCCAGTGTACGACACACAAGGTTATCCTAAAACAGTATTCAGTGGTGATGTCCTAGAATGTACTTATGTCGGCGGAGAAGCGGTATATGACCTCGCAGTCCTTAAAATCTCTACACCAAAAATTTTAGAAATCAATCCAAATGCACGCGCAGTCGACATCGCATCTGGATACAGTGTATCTAATACAGCAATCGCCATAGGCAACCCCGAAGGTGAAGGTATAAGCGTCACTCAAGGTATAATTTCGGTAGATAGCGAAGAAATAGATATTGACATTAATGGATATAAAAATATAATGTTAAGAGAGTTACGCGTAGACACAGCTATAAATGGGGGCAATTCAGGTGGTGGATTATTTAATGACAAGGGTGAACTTATCGGTATAGTCAATGCCAAACTATCAGCAGCACCTACCAATATCAGTGCGTCTATAGAAAATATGGGATATGCTCTACCATACGAAGATGTCATTGCCGTAGTCGATAATATTCTTGATAACTACCATCAAACTGGTGATGCATGCGGTATTAATGTATTTAATTTAGGTTTGAATTATATAGTTAAAAATAGTCATGCAGTATATGACCCTGTAACTAGCAAATTAGATATTGTCAACGATCTAGTAGTTCAGTCAACTAGCGGTGTTGCCAATTTCTTAAGATTGTCATCTGGTGATATAGTTACAGCAGTAGAGATACAAAGATCAAGCGAAACTACTAGCCAAACTTATCGCATTGAACGTGCATACAAATTGCGCAATATCATACTATCATTACGTGAAGGAGACACTTTTAGAATTATCTACAAACACAACAATGTAGAGACTACCACTGCGGTATACACTGCAAGCAAATCTAACTTTTCACCAATCGTAATTAACAACCATATCAATAACTACGATAGTATAGATTATTTATACAAAGTATAAAAAATATTAGGCAATGCCTAATATTTTTACATCTCTTGCAATGTATCTATACATATTAAGTGGAATAATACTGTTAAAGCATTTTTTACAATGCCTAACATATTTATTTTAGCAGATATTTGAGCACTCTCTCCGTCTAATACTTTGGTTGAAGCATAATACTTATTCAACGTCTTACAGATATCCATTGCACATTTCACCACCATACTTGGCTCACGTTTAGTGAATGCCTGCTCGATAGCATTTCTAACATTGTTACAACTCTTCACCAATTCAAAAGCCTCATTAGTCAAAACTGAATAGTCAGCTTTACTATTAACTTTTAATTCTTTTGCTTTTCTAAGGATACTTTCTATTCTTGTATATGAATATTGCATATATGGAGCAGTCTCTCCATCAAACGAGAATGCTTTATCCACATCGAATAGACAATCTTTTCCCACTTCAACTTTGAGCGCATTGAAATTAAGTGCACCACGTGCAACTTTCCATGCTACATCGTCTGGTTTTTCAATAGTAAATGTTCTGTCTTTAATAACTTCGTTTGCCTTAGATTTGGCATAATCTATCAAGTCTACCAATGTCGCTTGTTTACCTTTTCTCGATGAAATTTTACCAGTAGGTAAACTAAATAGTCCATAATGAATATGCTCAAGATTTTTAGAAAAATCGTATCCCGCCAGTTCTAATACCTTAAAGAACTGTTTAAAGTGAAGCATCTGCTCATGTCCTGTCACATAAAACATTTTATCAAATTTATAGTTATCGTATCTATCTATCGCTGCAGCTATATCTCTCGTAGCATAAAGGCTTGCGCCATCCGAACGCCTAATCAAACATGGTGGCATATCAAATTGAGATAAATCAACTATTAATGCACCTTCGCTTACTTTAGTCAAATTCTTACTATTAAGCATGTTGACTACTTTATCTAACTGTTCACTATAGTAAGACTCACCTCTCCATGAATCAAATTTCACTCCCAGAATGTTTAGTAGCCTCTCTGCCTCTTTTACTGCTATATTTATAATTCGTTGATACAAAGGATATATTTCCTCATCCTTCTCTTCAATTTTTTTGAAATAATTACGTGCTACTTCTTCTAGTTCTGGATTGATTTCTGCCTCTTGATTGAATTTAACATACAAATCTTGTAATGCATCAATTCCGCGTCTATCCACATCCTCACTATTGCCCCACATTTTATATGCTGCTATAATTTTACCAAAAGGTGTACCATAATCACCTATATAATTGATACGAACTACCTTGTAACCTAAATTCTCACAAATACGCGCGATACTCTCACCTATGATAGTATTCTTCAAATGTCCTATATGCATATACTTGGCGAGATTTACAGACGAATAATCTATACAAATAATTTTATTATTTTTTTCGTTTTTGAATGCTGATATTGATTTTAATTCATCTATAATTTCTTCGGCTACTTTGCTTTTATCTAAGAAAAAATTAAGATATCCACTTTTGCATTCTGTATGCTCAATATACTGACTAACTTTTAAACTAGAAGATATTTCTTCTGCGATTAGCATAGGACTTTTATGTAAAGTTTTAGCCAAAGCGAAACAAGGTAGACAATAATCTCCATTGTCTACAAAAACACTTTCTATAATCATTTTTTCAAAGTCGACACCATCAATTTCAACAGCAATGCTATCTGCAATTAATTTTTTAATATTCATGAGTCAATATTAACATAATTATCTAATTTAAGCAAGAAATATTGACTAATTCAAGACTGAAGCAGTGGCTTTAGTATACGCACGTGTAAGTCCACCTGCACCAAGTTTTATTCCTCCAAAATATCTAACTACTGCGACTAGGGTATTAGTTAAACCCTTTTTCTTAATAACGTTTAATATAGGATAACCCGCCGTACCATTAGGTTCACCATCATCACTGCACTTCTCGCTTACGACATCTTTATTGTACACATAAGCGTAACATATGTGTGTACTTTTTTTATGCTCTTTCTTCAAATCCGCTAGATGTTCTTTAACTTCATCCAAACTATCCAATTCATAAAAATATGCTATAAATCTCGATTTATTAATGACAATCTCTTCACTTCTCATAGATATATTTTACCAAACCCAAATAAAATTCACAATAAAAAAGGAGCATTAGCTCCTTAATTATGTACATAATTTTTAACAACGCCTAATCTGTCTACACAATAACCAACCGCTAATGCACCTGGACCCGTATGACATACGATAAATAATGGCAATGGATCAAAAGCGAAGAATGGCATATCTGGGAAGGCCTCTCTAACTTCAGCCTCGAAGTCTTCAAGCTCTTGTGCATCTATATCTGGATTACTATGAGCCATACCTATATAAACCTTACCCTCTCTCAATTCATCTGGGAATTTCTCCTCTACTTCTTTCCTTGTAGCTTGTATCATCTTCAACCTAGCCTGTTTCATAGACATAACTTTCGCATATGCATCTAGTTTACCACCATGAATTTGTAAAATAGGTTTAATATTAAGTAATGTACCAATAGCAGCAGCCGCAGGTGTAACTCTTCCACCCTTTTTCAAATATCTTAATGTATCTACCGCAATATAAACACCACAATCAGTCTTAATACTCTCCAGATAATCTTTAATCTCTTGACCACTCTTACCAATGTCTATTAAATATCTAGCTGTAACCATATCAATCTTGTTCATATATGCTACACGCTGATTATTAGGCACGAATACTCTACCCTCGAATTCTTCATCATGGCTAGCATTTATAGCAGTATTGCAAGATTCACTAAGACCGCTTGATAATATAATATATACTATCTCTTTGTATTCCTTTAGAATCTCTCTCCATGCCTCTTTAACTATTTCTATACTAGGCTGAGAAGTACTCACGTCTGTACGCTTGTCCTTAAGATAAGTATAAAATTCATCATAAGACATTGTCTCATTCTCATAATATTCTTCCCCATTAACAATAAATGAGATAGGTACTAATTTATTAATTTCGTATTTTTTCATCTCCTCTGGTGTGAGACTGGCAGAATTATCTACAACTAACGCAACTTTTTTCATTATTTCTCCTTTAAATCATTTTAATAATATAAGTATTATATAAAAAATCAAGCCTATTCTCAATCTTTACTACTTTAACGATACAAACTTTATTAATTTAATGACAAATACTAGACATCTATTGACAAATATGTTCATTTTTACTATAATGTTTGCATGTCAAAATATGAATACAATAACTCAATAAATACTAGGAGAAACATAATTCAAGCATATCTTAAACTTGATACTGGCGAATCACCATGCTTCAATGTGACAGATATAGTGAAAAGTTTAAAGATAAATCGTGGTACTTTTTATCTTCATTTCAATAGTCTTGACGCGGTTAAACAGTGCATTGAAGATAGTCTGGCAGTTGATTTTAAACCGATTGAACAAGATTTCCGTTTAAGCGAAATTGATAAATCTCCCGAAATTATTATTAATAAACTTAATGAAATTTTGCTTAAAGATATAGAGTACTATAATCTACTACTTAACTCTAATATGCATTCAAAACTATCGAGTAGAGTTAAAATTTCATTATTGAATTCTATTTCAAACAATTTCCAAGTAATGAAATATGTCATGAACTATGAACATTTTAAGATGGTGGTTGAGTTCATTGTAGGAGGTCTTATTACCACATACAAAGAGTGGTTTAAAGGTAGACTTGATACAACTCTAGATGACATAAGTGTCATGCTAGGTAAGATGATTCGACTAGGACTAAAAGGATGTATATCTTATGGAAACTAAAATATTCGACTACGGCATGAACGGCGAAGGAGTATGTAAAATTAATGGCAAAATAACATTAGTCCCATATTCTTTAAAAGATGAACTAATAGAAATAGATATCCTACTTGATAAAAACAATTATTCATTAGCAAAAGTAAATAAAATAATTACCACTAACCCTCACCGCACACCTCCAGTCTGTCCTTATTTCTATAGTTGTGGAGGCTGTCAACTGCAACATATGGATTGTAAGAGTCAACTTGAATTCAAGACATTACTTATCAAAAAAACCATAAAAAAAATACTGAATGTAGATTGTAATGTTAGTCCTACCATACCATGTGACTTTCAATACAACTATAGGAACAAAGGCACATTCGCTGTTAAAGATAATAAAATAGGTTATTTTAAGCATAGCACGAATGAAATTCTAGATATAAATTTATGCCCTATACAAGACGAAGATATCAATAAACTATTCAGTTTAATTAAATCTCATCTAACAAAAACCAGTTATCTAGACAAAGTAAAAAATATAGTAATACGCGCCATCAATAATCAATACTTGGTAGGCATCGTATTAAAAGAAGATAAAAATATCGATAGTTTGTATGCTAATCTAAGTGAAAAATTTAATAATATCGGCTTATACAAAATCATAAATAACAGAAAAGACAGTGTAGTAATATCGGGTAAAGTTGTATTTGTTGATGGTATTAGAGAGATTACTCTAACTAATTACGGCATAACTTATTCCATAGATATAATTGGCTTTCACCAGACAAATATTAATATTCAAAATAAACTTTACTCTCATATTCTAGACCTTGTTAACAAAGATAATATTGTGCTTAATGCCTTTAGTGGTGCGGGGTTATTATCCGCAATTCTTGCAAACAAGGTAAAATCTGTATTTGGTATAGAGATTGAAACTTCATCTCATAACTCGGCTGAACGATTAAAGAGAGATAATAACTTAAATAACCTTACTAATATACATGGAGATTTCTACAAAAAATATAAAGACTTGCACAAAAAGATAGATACCATAATACTCGACCCAGCAAAAAGAGGCTGTAGCAAAGAAGCGATGAAATTAATCCGTGGTGTCAAAGAAATCATTTATATTTCATGCAACCCTATTGCAATGTGTAAAGATTTGCGTGAGGTCTTAGACTTATACGACATCGTAGAAATTACACCATTTGATATGTTCCCTAATACAGTTAATGTAGAGACATTAGTACATTTAAAAAGAAAAAATAGAGACTAACTGTTCTCTATTTTTATAATTCTTTCTTGATTATGTGATACTGTTTTTTATCGAAATCAATCAGTCCTTCCGCCTTCATTTTTGATAATTCAGTGGACATTGCACTTCTATCAACCGAGAGATAATTAGCAAGTTCCGTCTTATTAAATGGTATCTCAAAGTATGTAGAATTTGATTTTTTGCTCATAGAAATGAAGTATGACATCAATTTCTCTCTAGTACTCTTTTTTGACATATGATACAGTTTGTCAAGCAATTTCATACTACTTTCTGCAACTGTCTGCATCAAGTTTTTTAGAACAAAATCATGACGTTTACATTTATTAGGGCAAGGATTAAGCAATCTATGAGTATTTAAGAAAAGTACCAAACTCTTCTCTGTCGCTATCAAATTGTCCTTATAAAATTTTTCACCAGCGAACGCTGACTCTACTCCATATGTGTCTCCGCACTTCAGTTGAGAGAGTATCGAAATTTCGCCTAAACTATCTATATTCTGGGCGATTGCAGCCCCTTTGAGTATCAAAATCACGTACTCCAATTCATCACCTTGAGATACTATTATTTCGTTTTTGTCAAATGTTTTGAACCTAGTTTTGAAACAAAACATCATTGCTTGACACTCAAATTCATTGGCGTCTTTGAATATTTTGGTAGTTTTTAATTCCAAAAAATGTTCCACAAATTCTCCTTTTTGTTGTAAAAACAACACTTTTTATACTGTCATTATAGTATAATTGAAATGTAAAGTCAAACGAACGTGGTTTGGTTTATTACTTAGGAGGGAATAATGAAAGTAATCAAACGTAATGGACAAGAGGTAACTTTTGATAGCGACAAAATACGCGTTGCTGTATCCAAAGCGAATGTATCGGTAGATGAAGCTAGCAAGCGCTTAACTGACGAACAGATTAATAAAATCACAAAAGATGTGACTAATGAATGTGAGTCTATGGGAAGAGCTACTGGAGTTGAAGAAATTCAAGACTTGGTAGAACTATCTATAATGAAGCAAGGAGCGTATCTTGTAGCTAAGAATTATATTACCTATCGCTATGACAGACAACTTGCCCGTAAAGCGAATACTACTGACGAAAAGGTATTCGCACTAATAGATTGCACCAACGAAGAGTTGAAGCAAGAGAACAGTAATAAAAATCCAACCGTGAATAGCGTGCAAAGAGATTATATGGCTGGCGAAATGAGTAAAGATTTAACTGAGAGATTTTTACTTCCACCACATATCTGGAAAGCGCATCAAGAGGGTCTTATACATTTCCATGACGCTGACTATTTCGCTCAACGTATGCACAACTGTGATTTAGTCAACCTTGAAGATATGCTTCAAAATGGAACTGTAATATCTAGCACACTAATTGAACGTCCACACTCTTTCTCGACAGCCTGCAACATAGCTACACAAATAGTAGCGCAAGTCGCATCAAGTCAGTACGGCGGTCAAAGTATTAGCCTTGCACACCTCGCACCATTCGTAGAGGTAAGCAGACAGAAAATTAGAAAAGAAGTTATTGAAGAATTAAAATTAGCAGGTGTAGAACCAGACGATGAAGTCGTTCACAAGATTACAGAGAGTCGCGTACGTCAAGAAATTAACCGCGGTGTACAGACCATTCAATACCAAGTAATTACACTGATGACCACTAATGGACAAGCTCCGTTCTTAACAGAATTTTTATATTTAGGAGAAGCCAAGAACGAACGCGAGCGCGAAGACCTCGCTATGATTATAGAAGAGACCCTTGAACAACGTTATAAAGGTGTAAAGAACGAAAAAGGTGTCTATATCACCCCAGCTTTCCCTAAGATTATTTACGTATTAGAGGAGAGCAACATACACCCAGAAAGCAAGTATTACTACCTAACTAAATTGGCAGCTAAATGCACTGCTAAACGTCTAGTACCAGACTATATTAGCGAAAAGAAAATGCTAGAACTCAAAGTAGAC